>CALWVX010000077.1 GCA_944385065.1 uncultured Oscillospiraceae bacterium
GTGGAAGTTTGCTCCAAGTGTCACCCCTTCTACACTGGCAAGCAGAAAATGGTGGACACCGGCGGCCGTGTCAGCCGCTTCAACAAGAAGTTTGGTCTGGACAAGAAGTAAGACCGCCCTTTCAAAGCCGCGCCGAGGTTTCGGTGCGGCTTTTTCGTTCCCCCGGCGCATGGGCGGCGGCCGGAACGCATAAGCTGAACGGCAGAATATCAGTGCAGAGGAGGCAGAACCGCCATGTTTCAGTCTGTAGACCCCAAAACCCTGGATTTGAACGTCTTTTCCGCCATTGAGGACCAGTGGATGCTGGTCACCGCCGGCACGGCCGAGCGGTGCAACACCATGACCGCCTCCTGGGGCGGCCTGGGCGTTCTCTGGAGAAAGCCCGCGGCCACCTGCTACATCCGCCCCCAGCGGTACACCAGGGAGTTTCTGGACCGGGAGGACTATTTCACCCTGGCCTTTTTCGGGGAGGAGTACCGGAAGGCCCTCGCCCTGTGCGGCAGCAGGAGCGGCCGGGAGGTGGACAAGGTGAAGGAGTGCGGCTTCACGGTGGAGACCGCCGCCTGCGGCGCCCCCTACTTCGGCCAGGCCGACCTGGTGCTGGTGTGCCGCAAGCGGTTTGTCCAGCCCATGGACCCGGCCAACATCCCGGAGGACGTGAAGGAGCAGTTCTACGGGGAGAAGGATTACCACATCCTGTACATCGGGGAGATTGTGGAAGTTTTGCAGAAGCAGTAAGGGAACCGGCCGGGGGAAGAACCGGCCGGCCACGGAGGGTTTATGTCCGAGACACGCACACAGGAGACATTCAACCGGGCGGTGCTGGTGGGCCTGCGGGCCTTCAGCCTGTCCGCGGAGGAGAACGCGGACGAGGAGTCCATGGCGGAGCTGGCCGCCCTGCTGGAGACGGCGGGGGGACAGTCGGTGGGGGAGGTCCTCCAGTCCAAGGACAGCCCCGACCCCCGCACCTTCATCGGCGAGGGCAAGGTGGCCGAGATCAAACAGCTGGTGGAGGCCCAGGGGGCCGACATGGTGATCTTCGACAACGCCCTGTCCCCCTCTCAGCAGCGGGTGCTCAGCCAGGAGCTGAAGGTGTCGGTGCTGGACCGCTCGGCCCTGATTCTGGACATCTTCGCTCAGCGGGCCAGGACGCGGGAGGGACGGCTCCAGGTGGAGCTGGCCCAGTACAAGTATCTGCTCCCCCGGCTGCTGGGCATGTGGACCCACCTGGAGCGGCAGGAGGGGGCCATCGGCACCCGCGGCCCCGGCGAGACCCAGCTGGAGAGCGACCGGCGGCACATCCGCCGGAAAATCTCCAAGCTGGAGGCCGAGCTGAAGGAGGTGCGGCGGGTCCGGGCCACCCAGCGGGAGCGGCGCATCAAGAACGAGGTGCCGGTGGTGGCCATCGTGGGCTATACCAACGCGGGCAAGTCCACCCTGCTCAACAAGTTCACCGGGGCGGCCATCCCCGCCAACAACCGCCTGTTCGACACCCTGGACACCACCACCCGGCCCCTGGAGATTTCGGACACCTGCACGGTGCTCATCTCGGACACGGTGGGCTTTATCCGCAAGCTGCCCCACCATCTGGTGGAGGCCTTCAAGGCCACGCTGGAGGAGCTGGAGTTTGCCGATCTGCTCCTCCACGTCATCGACGCCTCCAGCCCTCAGTGGCGGGAGCAGGCGGCGGTGGTGGACCAGCTGATCCGGGAGCTGGGGGCGGAGCAGACCCCCCGCATCGAGGTGTTTAACAAGTGCGACCTGTGGACCGGGGACATCCGGCCCCACGGGGAGGGACGGGTGTCCGTCTCGGCCAGGACCGGCGAGGGGCTGGACGAGCTGAAGGCGGCCATCGGGAAGGTCCTGGACAACGGGGCCCGGCGGGTGACCGTCCACCTGCCCTATGGCCAGGGCGGGCTGCTGGACCGGCTGTACCAGGAGGCCAAGGTGGAGCGGGTGGACTATACGGACACCATCGACGTGGCGGCGGTGTGCACCCCCAAGCTCATCGGACAGCTGGGCCCTCTGGTGGAGGGCTGGCAGCCCCATAAGGATCCCTGGGAAGAGTGAAGAGTTGAGAGTGGAGACAGGAGATAGAATGAGAAGTTAGGAATTGGCCGCTGATTGGGAGTATCGCTGTCATAGCGGTGGGTGATAGGACATGAAAGACTGACTACCGGCAGGTGATCCGGTACAAACGGGAAAAGCTTGGCTGGAGCCAGTACAGGCTGGCAAAAGAGGCGGGCATTGCCCAGTCCTTTATGAACGAGATCGAAAAAGGGAAAAAGGACCCCTCTCTGGAGGTGTTTTTCCGGCTGTGTGATGTCCTGGACATCCAGTTATTCCCGGATGAGCCGTAGGGTGGTCCTGTGCGGCCACCCGCCCCTGAATGAAAAGAAGGTGTTTCCATGGAGATCAAAACCCGGCGCCTGCTCCTGCGCCCCTGGCGGATGGAGGATGCGGCCAGCGTGTTCCGCTTTGCCAATAATCCCAAAATAGCCGAAAATCTTCGGGATGTGTTTCCCTGGCCCTATCAGGAAAAAGATGCGGAAGAGTTTCTGCGCGGCTGTGTGGCCGCAGACGAGAAACGGGCCCTGTTCCGGGCCATTGAGGTGGACGGGCAGGCGGTGGGCAGCATAGCTCTGACCCGGGGAGAGGATGTTTACGGCCGCAGCGCGGAGCTGGGCTATTGGCTGGCCGAGGAGTTCTGGGGGCAGGGGATCATGCCACGGGCAGTAGAGCAGCTCTGCCGGGAGGGGTTTGCCCGGTGGGACATCGTGCGCATCTGCGCGGAGCCCTATAGGGGAAATACGGCCTCCCGCCGGGTGCTGGAGAAGGCGGGTTTTACGCTGGAGGGAGTCATGCGCCAGGGGGTGTATAAAAACGGCCGTCTGCAGGACTATTGCATGTACGCCCTGCTGCGGCCGTCAGAGGTTCAGGAGCGGGTGCTTTCTCTGCGGAATTGCCCGGAACGCCTGGAGATGTTTATCTCCTATTTTCAGGAGAAGTGGGCGGATGAGTATTCCGGGGCCATGTATCGGGACTGCCTGACCCACACGCCGGGCGCGCCCGGCCCGCTGCCCCAGTGGTATCTGCTGTGCAGGGGGGAGACCGTTCTGGGGTGCGCCGGGCTGATTCCCAACGACTTCATCAGCCGGGCCGATCTGTGGCCCTGGCTGTGCGCCCTGTATGTGGAGCCGGAAGTCCGGGGGAAGGGCATGGGCGGAGTCCTGATCCGCCATGTGGAGGAGGAATGCCGCCGGCTGGGCTTTCCCCGCCTCTATCTGACCACCGATCTGCGGGGTTATTATGAGCGGTACGGCTATTCTTTCCTGGGCCCGGGATATGGGCCCGACGGCGGGGAGAGCCGCATCTATGGAAGAGAACTGAAAAAGGACGAGACGCCATGAACCTTGAAACCCGGCGCCTGCTCCTGCGCCCCTTTGCGGACGGGGACGCGGGCGACCTGTATGAATACGCCCGGGACCCCCGGGTGGGTCTTCCGGCGGGCTGGCCGCCCCACACCAGCGTGGAAAACAGCCGGGAGATCATCCGCACCGTCTTTGCCGCTCCCCACACCTTCGCGCTGGTGGACCGGTCCTCGGGCCGGGTGATCGGCTCGGCGGGCTTCACCGGAAAGAGCCGGCCGGACCTCCCCGCCCCCAACGACGAGCTGGGCTATGCCCTGTCCGCCGGCTTCTGGGGCCGGGGACTGATGCCCGAGGCGGTCTCGGAGCTGCTGCGGTACGCCTTCGAGGAGATGGGGCTCTCCTGCGTGTGGTGCAGCCACTATGCGGACAACCCCCGGTCCCGCCGGGTGATCGAGAAGAGCGGGTTTTCCTTCCGGTTTGAGGGGCTGATTTCGGACGAGCCCACCGGGGAGGAGAAGCCGACCCGGTTTTATGCCATGACCCGGGAACAGTGGGCCGCCGGGCGGCCGGAAGGCTGAGGGGGCCTCACCCTGGGGCGGGACCCCGTTTTTGTTGTACGGATGCGTACAAATAAGGGCTGCGTAATAGTAATAGTCATAGTAACAGGAAATGAAACTGAAACTGTTACTGTTACTGTCTATGGAACAGTCAATGTGCCGCGTTTCGGGGCGGCGGGAGAGGGAGAGAGGGGCTTTTTCCGGCTCCGCCGGGGCGGAGAGCGGCCCGGGTCCGGGAGAGGCCCATTCCACACGCTGGGAGGGAGTCCATGACAGAGTACTATGTCCCCACCGGGGAGGGCGAGGCCGAGCTGGTGGAGAAGCGGTCCCGCTTCATCGGCCATGTGTGGCCGGCGTCCAGCGAGGAGGAGGCCCGCGCCCGCATCGAGGAGACGAAAAAGCGTCACTACGACGCCCGGCACAACTGCTGGTGCTATCTCATTCAGGACGGCCCGGTGCGCTACTCCGACGACGGGGAGCCCCAGGGCACGGCGGGCCAGCCCATGCTCAACGTCTTTCAGCGGGAGGGCGTGGTCAACGCGGTGTGCGTGGTCACCCGGTATTTCGGCGGGATCCTGCTGGGGGCCGGGGGACTGGTGCGGGCCTATACCCAGAGCGCCAAGGACGCCCTGGACGCGGCGGGGATCTCGGTGGTCCGCCGGTGGGTGGAGATCCTGCTGCCCTGCTCCTACGCCCAGTATGAGCGGGTGAAGCTGGAGACCGAGAGCTTCGGCGGCGTGGTGGCCGAGGCGGACTACGGGGCCGACATCGCCCTCACCGTCCTGCTGCCCGAGGAGAAGGCGGAGGCCTATCTGGCCCACCTGCTGGACGTCACCGCCGGGACGGTGGAGGGAATGGTCTGCGGCGAGCGGTTCCAGGCGGTGCCTCTCCGCCCTCCGGTCTCTTCCCCATGATGAGGGCGCGCTTCGGCGCGCCCTTTTTGCTGTTCTGAAAAAATTTTCCGTGGGTTTTTCCCAAAATCGGGGTAGGAACAAGTAGACAGAGAGGGGGGCGGATATGGAGGACCGGGAGATTGTGGAGCTGCTGACCCGGGGGGAGCAGCGGGGGCTGGACGAGCTGCTGCTGCGCTATGTTGTGGGCGGCGTCCTCTCCGAACCCCGGGAGCGGGAGGAGTGCCTCAGCGACGTCACCCTGGCCGTCTGGCGCAGGATCGGGACCTTTGACCCGGAGAAGGGGACCCTGGCCGCCTGGCTGACGGTGGTGGCCCGCAACCGGGCCCGGAACCGCCTGCGGGACGCGGGGCGGCGGGGGAGAGACGAGGAGCTGAGCCCCGCCCTGCCCGACCCGGCCCCGGGGCCGGAGGAGGAGCTGCTGCGCCGGGAGCGGGCCCAGGCCATCCGCCGGGCGGTGGATCAGCTGGGGCGGACCGACCGGGAGCTGTTTCACCGGAAATACTTCTATCTCCAGTCCACCGACCAGATGGCCGCCGAGCTGGGCCTGACCCGGCGGGGGGTGGAGGGGCGGCTGCGCCGCCTGCGCCTGAAGCTGAGAAAGGAGCTGGGAGGTGAGTGGAATGGCTGACGACCGGGAACTGGACCGGATGCTGGAGGAGGAGCTGACCGCCGTGCCGCCCCCCGACGATCAGCTGGCGGAGATCACCCCCTGGCGGCGGGCGATGGCCCGCCTGATCGGGGGCAGCGCTCTGGTCCTGTTTGCCATGACCCCCCTGGGCTACCTGATGAACGTGGCCGGTGTCCTGCTGATGATGCTGGGCTTTCGGATGCTGAGGCGGGAGAACCGCTGGTTCGCCGCCGGCTGGCTGCTGTCCATGGCCAACATGGCCCTGATGCTGGTCTATCTGGGCTGGCCTGCCACCGCCTATTGGACCCTGGAGGAGATGGCGGTGGTGAACCTGTTGGCCACCGCCGCCCTTCTGGGACAGTATTTCTGTCTGTGGTGGGGCGTCCGGGCGGTGTGCCGGGCGTCGGGGCGGACCGATCAGGCGGGGAGCGCCGGGCTCCTGTTCTTCTCCTGTCTGCTGGGCACGGCAGTGAGCCTGTCCGGCCTGCGGGGGCTGCTGCCGGGGCTGGCCATAGCGGCCCTGCTGATCTTCGCCCTGTTCCAGCTGGGGAAGGTGGGCAGGCTGATGGACGGGGTGGGCTATGCCGTCAAAATGGCCCCGGTGCGGATCCCTGAGTGGGCGGTGTGGCTGGTCTGGCTGGTGTGCTGCGCCCTGTGCGTCCCCGTGGCCGGCGCCATTGGGGCCCACTATCCCATGGACTGGACTCCCCGGGAGCCCATCGAGCATACGGCCCTGGAGGCGATCCGGACGGATCTGCTGGACCTGGGGATGCCCCCCTATGTGCTGGAGGATCTGACCGTTGAAGAGATCCGGGTGCTGAAAGAGGCGGTCCGGATGGAGGTGAGTGTCGATACGCAGCCCTTCAACGAGGGACGGGAGTTCCGGGGCGCCAACTTCCGCAGGACCGTGTACGATGTGAGGGAGATGCTGTTCACCAGTGTGGCGGTGGAGATGCCCGATGGACGCTGGCGGGTGATCCACCACTTCGTGTGGCAGAACAGACCGGAGATCAGGGGCGGGACGGACTATATCCTCCTGTCCACCCCCTACAACCGGAACGGAGAGGACTGGCTGCCGGTGGGGGAGCCCACCGCCTCCGGGCGGCTGCTCTACGACCGGGACGGGACCACATATGTGGGGGATTTTTATGAGTTGGGGATCTGGGAATATGACATTCGCAACTCCTGGCTCAAGTCTCCTGAACCGACCAGGAGTCCCTATGCCGAATTTACCTTCCCCAAGGCGGGGGAGCGGTTCCGGGGCTATCTCATCTATGAGGTCGAGCCCCTGGAGAGCGCCTGGATTCTGGACTCCTGGATCTACTACACCCACCAGGATCGCCCGTTCAACTACCCCTTTGTCACCGCCCGGGTGAGTTATGAGACCGGTTGGAACAGCCGGTACTATCAGACGCGGGGGGATGCGGTGCAGGTGCTCCTGGACGAATGAACAGAACGAACAAAAGGCCCCCGCCGAACTTCGGCGGGGGCCTTTCATGCGGGTTGTCGGTTACAGCAGGGACCGGATGTAGTCCAGACCGGCCTTCGCCGCGTCGGCGGGGGGCTGGGCCCGGAACTCAAAGACCAGATAGTCCTGGAACTTGGCCTCTTTCAGGGCCCGGAGCAGCAGGGGGAAGTCGAAGTGCTTCCCGTCGGGGGCCATCCGGTCCACGTCGGAGATGTCCACCTGGCCGATCAGGTCCCCGGCCCGCACCACGGGGTCGAAGAAGTCGGTCTCCCCGTTGGTGTGCAGGTGGATGGAGTCCAGCTGCAGCTTCAGGGCGGGGGAGCGGAAGGAGCGGATGAACTCCGCCGTCTCGTCCACCGAGCAGTAGGCGTCCGAGTCCAGTCTGCTGATGGCCTCCAGCACCACCTGGATGCCCAGCTGCTCCGCCCGGGCCACGATGGTCTCCATGCTGCCCCGGAACAGCTTCTCATATTCTTCCCGGCCCCCGGCGTCCCGGGTCCAGCCGCGGATGGCCCCCACAATCAGCTTGGCGCCCCCCAGCCGGGCGCACAGGTCGGCGTGGGCGAGCATCCGGTCCACGGCGGCCTGCCGCTTCTCCCCGTCGGCCATGCCCAGACCCAGGCCGTCCACCGTGTAGCACCGGCCAGTGGCCAGCCCGGAGGCCGACAGGTGATACCGGTCCAGAATGGCCCGGACCTGATCCCCGTCCAGCTCGCCGGGGCGGTTGACGGTGAGGGACAGAGCGTCATAGCCCAGCTCGGCGGCCCGGCGGGCACAGTCCTCCAAAGGACCCATCAGAGGGGCGGTATTGCTGGGGAAGGTGCCGTCCGCCCAGACGGCGCTGGTTTTCATCGCCATAGAGGTCACTCCTATCCGGGCCGCAGCCCGCTTGTGTTGTGGTCCCATCATACCACAGACTTTTCGGCAATACAAGATGGGGATGGGGAGGACCGGAAAGTTCAGACACTGGAATTGTATTTATTGCACAAATTGGAATCGTTTTCATTAGACGATTTGACTAGTATCATTCTTGACGGAGGAGGGGGGCGGCTGATAAAATACGGGTGGCCGCTGGGAGAAAGCGGCCGCCCGAACGCGCGCCGCCGCGGTCAGCCGCGGTCCCCAGGTCAGGGGAGCGAAGGGCGCGGAAAAGATTGACGGAACTGGAGGACTCAAGTTATGACGAGCGAGATCACGATCAGGGACGGCTCCCAGGTGGAGAAGATCAACCGGCTGGCTTGCGACACTCCCTTTGAGGTTTGGCTGAGCTCCGGCACCA
>CALWVX010000078.1 GCA_944385065.1 uncultured Oscillospiraceae bacterium
GCCGCGTCTGCGGCGCCCTTGCCGTGACAGGAGGTGCCTTCTGTGGCGCAGGAAAAACAGATGTCCGACTCCCTGGCCGTGGGGCTGCTGCTGGCGTTTGCCGGAGGGATTCTGGACGCGTACAGCTTTATCACCCGGGGGGAGGTCTTCGCCACCGCCGAGACGGGAAATCTGGTCCGGCTGGGCGTCCACCTGTCCCTGGGAGAATTCGCCCAGGCCGGGCGGTACATCTTCCCCATTCTGGCCTTCACCCTGGGGGTGCTGGCCGCCGAACTCATCCGCCGGCAGATGGACGGCCGCCGGGCCCGGTTTCACTGGCGGCAGGCGATCCTGCTGGGCGAGTGCGCCGTGCTGCTTCTGGTGGCCCTCCTCCCCTCCGGCCCCATGGACGCTCTGGCCAACATTCTGATCTCCTTCACCAGCGCCATCCAGCTGGAGAGCTTCCGAAAATTCCGGGGCTGCGCCGGGTCCACCACCATGTGCACCGGCAACCTGCGCAGCGGGACCGAGCAGCTGTTCCGCTTTCTGGCCCTCCCGGACCCCCAGGCCGGGGAGAAGTCCTCGGTCTATTACCGGCTGATTCTGGGCTTTCTGGCGGGGACTCTGGTCTGCGGACGGCTGACCCTGCTGCTGGGCACCCGGGCCGTTCTGTGCGCCTGTCTGCCTCTGCTGGCGGTCTTTCTCCTGCTGTTCAAGATGCCCCGGCCGTAAAGCCCCCTTCTCCCCTGCTCAGGCAGGCCGCCGTCTTCCTGACCGGACACAAAAGCGCCGCCCCGCTTGTATAAGCGGGGCGGCGCTTTGTTCTGAAACTCCGAACCCGGAGCCCTTCTCCCCGGGAATCCCCTCCCGGGGCGGGAGCGCGTGCCGCTCCCTCAGTTCAGGCCGGGCACCAGCCCGCGGCGGGTCATGGGCTGGATCAGCATCATGTGCATCACACTGATGCAGGCCGACTCAATGGGGATCATGATCAGGTTCTTGACAATCCGTCCGGGCAGCAGTACCAGGAAGCCCTTATTATACATGATCGCCAGATTCAGCGTACCCAGGCCCATATGAACCAGGACATTAACCAAGGTTACCGCCAGTACGATGTGGATCAGCCGCTTCCGGGGGCTCCAGTCAGAGCCGGGCTTCTCATGAAGCAGAAGGCCGTAAACCAGGCCGGAGCAGGCGGTCACAATGGTGAAGCCGGGCCAGAAGGCGCCGCCGGTGGGGAACAGGGTGGCTCCCAGCAGGTCAGCGATGGCGGCCACGGCGCAGCCGTAGCCGGGCCCGAACAGAGTGCCCGCCATGGCCAGGGGCAAAAATCCGAAGCTGATGCGCTGGAAGGGGGTCTGGATAGAGCAGAAGCGGACCAGGACAATCTGGATGGCAACCAGCATGGCGCAGACCACCATGATCTGCACACGTTTTTTCGCTTTTGTATTGTTTTTCATAGCCATTCTCCTTTTTGGCGTCGACGTTGCGTCTGATTTTTTCTTCTGTTGCCGCAAAGGAGCGTCCTCTGCCGACAGCGGAAGCGGGACAACCATCGCAATCGCTCTGTGCAATCTTCGTTCAGCGGCAACTTCCCATCCCCTGACACTTTACGCGGCGTCCCTATTCTGTTTCTCGTCCGCGGGGTCTCTCAGCACAGACCCAGCAGGTGCCGCAGCTCCCCGATCAAATACAGGGACCCGCAGGCACAGCACACCTCCTCCGGCCCGCATTGGGCCAACAGTTTCTCCAGCCCCTCCCGGGCGTCGGCGCAGGGGACGGCCTCCGCCCCCCGCCCGGCCAGATACCGGGCCAGTTCCTCCGCGGACAGGGCCCGAGGGCTGTCCGGCGTCAGCGTATAAACACGGCGGGCCAGGGGGAGCAGCGGCTCCACCATGGCGGGGTAGTCCTTGTCCGCCAGCACCCCCAGCAGGAACGAGACCTTTTTCCCCGGATAGAGCTGCTCCAGACTCCGGGCCACGGCCTGCATGCACTGGGGGTTATGGCCCCCGTCCAGAATCAGATCGGGGGCGCGTCGGGCCAGCTCCATCCGCCCGGGCCACGCGGCCCCGGCCAGCCCCTCCTCCAGAGCGGTCCGGGAGATGTCCCAGCCGCCCCGAACCAGGGCCTTGACCACCTCAATGGCCACGGCGGCGTTCTCCACCTGATAGGCCCCCACCATGGGGATATGGTAATCCTCCCCGCAGTAGGAGAAGAACTGCCCCCGGGGAGAGAGCTCCTTCAGGCGGATGGTCTCCGGCCGGGTGACGGTGAGCTCCGCCCCCTGCTCCCGGCACGCCTGCTCCACCACCTCCCGGGCCTCCCGGCTCTGGCCGTAGAGGACGCAGCGGCAGCCCGGCTTGATGATGCCCGCCTTCTCCCGGGCGATCAGGGGGATGGTGTCTCCCAGCTCCCGGGTGTGCTCCAGCCCCAGGTTGGTGATGACGGCCGCCTCCGGGGCGGGGATCACATTGGTGGAGTCCAGCCGTCCGCCCAGGCCCACCTCCAGCACCACAATGTCGCACTTCTGCTCCCAAAAGTACACCATGGCCACAGCGGTCATCAGCTCAAATTCGGTGGCCGGGTCGGACATGTCCCGGGCCGCCTCCAGCACCCGCTGGGTGATCCGCCCCAGGTCCTCGTCGGGGATGGGCGCCCCGTTCACCTGAAACCGCTCGCTGAACCGCCACAGGTGGGGGGAGGTGTAAAGGCCGGTTTTGTACCCCGCCCGGCGCAGGACGGAGGACACCATGGCGGCGGTGGAGCCCTTTCCGTTAGTCCCGGTGATGTGGACGAACTTCAGCCCCTGATGGGGGTTGCCCAGCCGTCCCAGCAGCTCCCGGGTGCGCTCCAGCCCCGGCGTCCGGCCCACCCAGGCCTGTTCATGAATTTTCTGTTCCGCCTCCAGCGCTGTCATGGTCTGCGCCTCCTGTCTGTCTCTCGCCGCCCCGGGCGGCGATTACTTGTGATAAATGACTGCCGCCATCAGGGCGGCG
This sequence comes from uncultured Oscillospiraceae bacterium, assembly GCA_944385065.1. GTDB lineage: Bacteria > Bacillota > Clostridia > Oscillospirales > Oscillospiraceae > Lawsonibacter. The sequence continues at coordinate 2,973 of CALWVX010000078.1, forward strand.
GCGCCCTCGGCGGTCAGCTTCACCGGCGCGTCCTCCGCCTCCCGGCACAGCAGCAGCTGGCCCTCCTTGGCCGGCGTCCCGTCGGCCGACACCCCGCCCCGGGCACAGTAGATGGCCAGGGTGCGGGCGGAAAAGGACTCGGACGCCAGGACGGGAGCGGACCAGAACAGGGTGCTCCCCGCCTCCAGCCGCAGCTCCTGTGCGGCGGCCTGGGCCGCCCCCTTGCGGACCATCAGGTTGAAATCCGTGCACCGGCCCCAGGACTCCACGGGCACGCCCCCGTCAAAGGAGCACAGCTGAAGGGGCCGCAGGGGGAATCGCTCCCCCGCCCCGATCTTCAGCTCCAGCTCCCCCGACAAAATGGAGATCAGCCGGTTATAGTCGGGCAGCGGGGTGAAGTCGGAGTGCTCCAGCTCCACCTTGGCCGAGCTCAGGCGCCAGAGGAAATCCCGGTCGGCGTACACCGCCCCCTCCGGGGCGATGGCCAGCTGGGTGGTGGTCCCGCCGGACCAAAGGGTGGTGACATACTGCTCCTGGGTGATGAGTTCCCATTTCATGGGGGACACTTCCTTTCCGATTCCGGTCAAAAAAGGTTAGACGCCCTCTTTCCACGGCGGTGCCATGCAAAGAGGGCGTCACCATGGCAGCGGATGGGGCCGGCAGCAACGCGGATTTCTCCTTCGTCCACCGGCAACTTCCCATCCGGCGGCACTTGACGCGCTGGGCTTACTCTGTCAGGTTGGTTTTCTGTCAAAAATTCAGGCGGCCAGAACGGGAAGGGTTACAGGCTGGCCACCACGGCGGCGTAGATCTTGTCGGCCAGGGGCAGGGCCTTCTCCAGCATGGCCTCGCCCTTCTTGCGATAGTCCTCGGCCAGCTCCTTGTTCTTCAGGCTGCCGATGTTGATGAGCACGTTCAGCCAGGCGCCCTGAATGGCGGCGCGCAGGGACAGGGCGGACACGCCCAGGTCGCTGGCGGCGCTGTCGTTGGTCTTGCCCAGCAGCTCGGCGGTCAGCTCCAGGGTCTCCACGGCCAGCTCCATCATCTCGAAGGGGGTGGCGGTGCAGCCCTCCAGACCCTTCTGGATGGCGGCGGAGCGGGCGGCCTTCTCCTCGTCGGTGGCCTTGGGCATGCCGAAGGCGGCGCTGACCACATTGAAGGCCTCGGTGTCCCGGTCCATCACGTCCACAAAGCGGGCCTTCAGATCCTCGGCCTTCTTCTGGCTCTCGATGACAAAGCTCTGATAGGCGGCGTACTTCTCCTTGCTCTTGCCCACGGTGGTCAGGCCGCACACCATGGCGGTCAGAGCGGCGCCCAGCGCGCCCTCCAGAGCGGCGGCGGAACCGCCGCCGGGGGCGGGAGCGTCGGAGGCCAGCAGGTCCACAAACTCAGCGGTAGTCAGCTCGGCTAATTTCTTCATGTTTTTTCTCTCCTTACTTCATATCCAGGAGGTGATACTCCATGATCTGGTTGTGGCAGTCAAAGTCCTTGGCCTTCAGGTAGAACTCGGCGCAGTCGATCATGGCCTTGGCGGGGGTCAGGCCCACGATCTCGCTGTCAATGATATAGGTGCCGTACCGCTCGGCCAGAGACTTGACCATCTCATAGACCACATACAGGGGGGTGTCCTCATAGTTGACCATGTTCATGGACACCTGGGCGATGCCCCGGTCCTCCATCATGAAGCCCATGGCCTTGCAGCTGCGGAAGCCGCCGGAGGAGCCGCGGATCACCTTGGCGATCTTCTTGGCGACCTCCACGTCGGAAGTGGCCAGGTTGATGTTGAAGGCCACCAGGGGCATACGGGCGCCCACGGCGGTGACGCCGGCGGTGGGGTGGATCTTCCGCTCGCCGTAGTCGGGAGCCCAGTCCTCCTGGAGCAGCTTCTCGGGCATGCCCTCAAACTCGCCCTTCCGGATGGTGGCCAGATTGCGGCGCTCGGGACGGGTGGCGGAGTCCTCGTACAGGAAGGTGGGAACCTTCAGCTCCTCCCAGATGCGCTTGGCCACCCGCTTGGACAGCTCCACGCACTCCTCCACGGTGACGTCCTTGGACTGGGGGACGAAGGGGATCACATCGGTGGCGCCCATGCGCTTGTGCTCGCCCTTGTGCTTGGTCATGTCGATGCGCTCGGTGGCGACCTTGGTCAGCCGGAAGGCCACCTCCTCGATGGCGCTCAGCTCGCCGATCAGGGTGAACACGCAGCGGTTGTGGTTGCCGTCGGTCTGAGCGTCGAACAGAGTACAGCCGGGCACGCTGTTGGCGGCTTCCACCAGAGCGTTATAGGTCGCCTCGTCCTTCTCCTTGCTGCAGCTGAAATTAGGGATGCACTCAACTAACTTTGCCATTGCCAATTCCTCCACTTCACAAATTTGGATGGTCCGGTCAGCTTTTGCCGGGATACACAAAATTCTTCCCGCAAACAGACATTTCTTGTGGCTTACTGCCCACATTTTATCAGCCCGTCCCCATTTTTGCAAGTCGGGCGGTTAGGCGTTTGTCCCGTTCCAGTTAAATTTTTTAATCAGAACCGCTCTTTTGCCCCCGGGAACGAAACCGCCTCTTCCGGCTCTGTCTTCTCCCCGCCCGCCAGGGCCAGATACCGCTTGACGCAGCCGGCGTAATAGAGGTTGTCCGCCCACACCAGCACCGGGTAGGACCGGGCGGTGAGCCCCTGAACAGGCTTGCTGTACACCCCGGAATCGGGAGGGAGCGTCTGGACGATGGACCGGGGCAGATAGCTCACGCCAAAGCCCGCCTGGACCAGCTGCATGGCCATGGGCGTATCGTAGCACTGGCACACCACGTTGAGGGAAAAGCCCGCCCGCTGGCACTGGTTGCGCAGGTGGTTGCTGTACCCCCACAGGTCGTCGCTGCGCAGCAGGCACATGGGGACGCCCTCCAGGGCCTGGATGGGCACGCTGTCCTGGCCGGGGGCCGGATCGGTCCGGCTGTTCATCACCAGCTCCAGACTGTCCTCCCCCAGAATCTTTTCCCGCAGTCCGCCCGTCTCCTCCGTCTGGCTGCGCAGATAGAGCACATGGAGCTTTCCCCGGCTCAGATCGTCCAGCAGATCGTCGGGGGTGCCCATCCGGATATACAGCTCCACCTGGGGATACAGGCGGTGATAGGTCTCCAGATGCTCCATGACCACCGGGATGTCGGAATAGACCACCCCCAGCTTCACCTGGCCCCGCAGCCCCGCGTCCACGTCCCGGACGCTGTCGGCCATCATGCGCAGGTTCTGAAACATCTGCTCGCACTGCTGATACAGGCACCGCCCCGCCTCGGTCAGCTCCACCCCTTTGTTGTTGCGCAGAAACAGGCACACGCCCAGCTCGTCCTCCAGCATGGCCAGCTGCCGGCTGATGGGCGGCTGGGCCACATGGAGCTCCCGGGAGGCCCGGGAGATGCTCCTGGCCTCGGCCACCGCCGCAAAATACTCCAACTGTCTGAAATTCATCGGATCACCATACCTTTTCGGTCTGACAAACGGGGGAATCTCTTCACCTTTTATTATAACGCTTTTCCCCGGGAATACAAGGCCGGGCGCTGTTTCTCCGGGCCTTTCCGGCATTCAAAAAGCTCCCCGGCGCACGCCGGGGAGCTTGAAAGAGGCTCAGAGCACTTTGGACAAAAACAGCTGGGTACGGGGATTCTGGGGGTGGTCGAAGAACTCCCTGGGGGTGTTCTGCTCCAGAATGTGGCCGCCGTCCATGAACAGGACCCGGCTGCCCACCTCCCGGGCAAAGCCCATCTCGTGGGTGACCACCACCATGGTCATGCCCTCCTCGGCCAGCTGCTTCATGACCTCCAGCACCTCGCCCACCATCTCCGGGTCCAGGGCGGAGGTGGGCTCGTCAAAGAGCATCACCTTGGGCCGCATGGCCAGGGCCCGGACGATGGCGATGCGCTGCTTCTGGCCGCCGGACAGCTGGGCGGGATAGGCGTCCGCCTTGTCCTCCAGCCCCACCCGCTTGAGCAGGGCGGCGGCCGTGTCGTTCGCCTCCTCCTGGCTCATGAGCTTGGTGCGCACCGGGGCCAGGGTGATGTTGCGGCGGATGGTCATGTTGGGAAAGAGATTGAAGTGCTGAAACACCATGCCCATCTGCTGTCTCACCTTGTCGATGTTCACCTTGGGGTCGGTGATCTCGGTCCCCTCAAAGGTGATGGTCCCGGCGGTGGGGGTCTCCAGCAGGTTCAGGCACCGCAGGAAGGTGGACTTGCCCGACCCGGAGGGCCCGATGATGACCACCTTTTCCCCGGGGTAGATGTGCTCGGAGATGTCGTCCAGCACCAGGTGGCTCCCAAAGGACTTGGACAGGTTTTTAACGTCGATCACTTTGACGCAGCCTCCTTTCCAGCCTGCTCTGGAGCCAGGTGAAAATCAGCACCAGGATCAGGTACATGACGGCGGTGATCAGGTAGGGGTACATGGGCTCATAGGTGTTGGTGATGATGGCCTGGGCGAAGTAGACGATCTCCTTGCCGCCGATGACGTTGATCAGGGAGGTGTCCTTCAGCAGGGTGATGAACTCGTTGCCCAGGGCGGGGAGAATGGCCTTGAAGGCCTGGGGGATGACGATAAACCGCATGGTGTCAAAATAGCCCAGGCCCAGGGAGCGGCCCGCCTCGGTCTGCCCGATGTCCAGGGACATGAGGCCGCCCCGGATGATCTCGGCCACATAGGCCCCTGAGTTGATGCCCAGGGACAATGCGCCGATCAGGGTCTTGTTCCGGCTGCTGGCGAAGATGACCAGACCCATGATCAGCAGCTGGACCATCATGGGGGTGCCCCGGATAATGGTCACATAGATCTTGCACACAAAGTTGATAATCCCCAAAAAGGGATTGCGGTGTCCCGGGCGCTGCTGGTCGTGGGCGGTGCGGATCAGGGCCACCACCACGCCCAGAATGACGCCGATGATCAGGGCCATGATGGTCACCTGGACGGTGGTGATCAGGCCGTCCACATACATGGTCCACCGGTCCTTGTAGAACCAGGCCATGTAAAACTTCATGTAGGCGTCCTGCCAGAAGCTGGGGTTCTCCAGGGCATGGAACGTCTCATACAGCTGGGTAAAATCCATTGGCGGGCTTCCCCCTCTCTCTACTCATGAACAGGCCAGAAGGAGCGGCGCAAGGCCGCTCCTTCTGCGGAAACTGTTTTCTCTTACTCGGCGGTGATGTACTTGTC
>CALWVX010000079.1 GCA_944385065.1 uncultured Oscillospiraceae bacterium
CACCACCGCCTACGGGACCCTCCACGACAGCCTGGCCATCTGCGGGGGCTATGCCCAGGGGTTCCAGCTGCTGGAGCAGGAGGGCATCCCCTGTGTCACCGTCAGCGGGAAGCTGGGGGCGGAAAACCACATGTGGGATCTGGCCCGGATCGACGGGCAGTGGCTCTACTTCGACCCCACCAGCGACCGGGGGCGGGCCGCCTACGGGTTCAACTGCTTCGCCGTGGAGGCGGATGCGCTGGTCCGCTATACCTGGGATCAGGACCGCGCCCTCTCCCTGGCAAACACCCTCTTCCCCTGACCGCTCCCCTCGCTCCTCTTCAAGCCCATATCGGGAAACCGGGACCGCGCGGCGCATTGGCGCCGCGCGGTCCCAGCTTTTTCATCTACAATATCTGGGATAGCAAGATTTTACGTCTTTAATTCTCCGGGCTCACCGGCTTCCCCTTCTGGGTCAGCAGGCTGACCACAATAAAGGCAATGAGGGCGGGCACCAGCGGCAGCACAGAGGCATAGGGAATCTCCACGATACCCGCGCTGTCGATGGCGGTCAGACCCACGCCGATGATAAAGCTGGCGATGGCCCCCTCCTTGGTGGCTTTCTTCCAGAAAATTCCGCCCACAATCATAATCAGCGCACCGGCGTTGATAAAGCTGTAGGCCAGAGACAACAGGGGGATCAGGGTAGTGAACTGCAAGGACACAAACAGGGCCAAAATTCCCATGGCAAAAGTGGCCGCCGTGGTGATGCGGGACAGCTTTTTCTGATTCTCCTCCCCGTTGGGGTTGATGACCTTCAGGTAGATGTCGTTGACGATATTGGCCGAACCGGCGACCAGGCCGCCGTCACAGGTGGACATGACCGCCGCGCAGACCGCCACCACCATCAGTGCCCCCATGAAGGGCGGAACCCCCTCCATCATCAGCTTGTAGAAGATGGTGCTGCTGTCCTCGCTGGGCCAGAGAGCATGGCCGTACATCCCCATAATGACTGGGAGAGCGGCATAGGCCACCACCAACACCGAAGCGATCAGAGGGGCCCAGAAGGCAATTTTCTGGGTCTTGCTGGCCACCGTCCGCTGGAACGCGGTGGCAGAGGTCAGGCCAAACAGCGCCGTTGGGCCGAACATCATGATCATGGTCTCCGCGTCAAAGGGCATCACCTCAAAGCTGGAGGCGGGCAGATTCTCCGCCATAATTGCCCCTCCACCGTTGGCAAAAATCCACACCACAATGGCAATGGTGACCACAAAGATAATGGAGCTCTGGAACACGTCGGTCATCAGCACGCCCCACAGGCCGGACATGGAGCTGTACACCATCACAATCAGGAAGGTGATGATGGCGCCCCACTCGCCGGGCAGGCCGGCGTACTCAAACAGCAGCCGTCCGGCCATGATCTGACCCGCGCAGATGGCGATCATGGCGCAGTAGTGAAGGACCGCGATCAGAACCGTGGTAAGTTTGTCGCCATAGCAGCGGGCCAGAACGTCCGGCAGGGTGATATACCCCCGTTTATAGACAATCCTGGACATCACCAGTCCGAACAGCACATAGGACAGAGCAGCCCCCGCCCCATACCAGAGTCCCCCGATTCCGTACATGGCGCCGTACTGGGCCCCGCCCACCACCACGCCGTTTCCCAAATGGGAGCCGAGATAGGACCCCACCACCATGAACATGGCGCCCTGCTTGGCCGCAGTCATGAAGTCCTGATTGGTCTCGCCGTATTTTCTGCCTTTCAGACCGATGATGAACATGGCGATCAGATAAACGGCCATTGTGACGATAATAAGTATGATCCGGTTACTCATGAAATGCTCTCCTTTCTCCTGTCCTCATAATCCGATGCCGCTTTTACGCTCTTCTTGTCCTGCCTCCTCTCCCATCATTTTTGACGAGTCAGACGACTCCCTTCTCCCGCAGCGCCTGAATCTCCTGCTCCGTCATGCCCAGAACACCCTGATAGATTTCCTCCGTGTTCTCCCCCAGCTCCGGGGCGGCGCGGTACTCCAGTTCCGGGTGGCCGGACATCCTGAAGGGGAAGCCGATGAACGGAGCGCCCCCCTCAATCCCATGGACGGGCTGCTGGACGATATAGCCGTTGACGCGCAGATGTTCATTGCGCATCAGGCGGCCCGGCGTCGCCACAATCCCGCACGGGATATTATATTCGATGAAGATGGCCTCCAATTCATCGCAGGTTCTGCCCTCGCTCCACTTCTGCACTTCCGCCTCCAGAATCTTGGCGTCCGCCACCCGCTGCTCCATGTTGTCCAGATACTTTTCCTGGTGCAGAACGGGGGAGTCAATCAGCTTCAGCAGATTCCGGTAAATGGGGTTGGTGCCGGCGTGGTAGTTGATCCAGCCGTCGGACGCCCTCAGATAGCCGTAGGGCGCGCTGTCGTCCGAGACCATGGCAGCCTCGTCCCCGTTGAGATAGGCGTCGGCGATGGACATGGAGCGGATCATGGAGGAACCGGCCAGCATGGATACGTCGATGTACTGCCCCTTTCCGGTCTCCCGCTTCTCATACAGGGCCAGAATCGTCCCCATGGTCCCGTACATGGCGGCCATGTAGTCATGAATGGGGCCTTTGCTGCGCTCCACATGATCCCCCTCCATCCGGGTCACGCCGGACATGGAGGAGATGATTCCGTCGAAGGCCAGCCGGTCCCGCAGGGGGCCGGACTGTCCGAAGCCGGTGATGGAGACCATGATGATGGAGGGGTTGATCTTCCGGACCTCCTCATAGCCCAGCCCCATTTTTTCCATGGTCCCGGCCCGGAAGTTCTCAATCAGAACATCGGACTTGGCGATCAGCTTTCGGGCGATCTCCAGTCCCTCCGCCGTGCGCATATCGGCGGTCACGCTCTTTTTATTCCGGTTGACGGACTGGAAGAACAGGCTGATTCCGTCCTTCCAGGGACCGGCGGTGCGGGTGATCTCCCCGGTGCCCGGCTTCTCGATCTTGATGACTTCCGCTCCCATGTCCGCCAGCAGTTCTCCACAGTAGGGGCCTGCGATGTATCGGGTCAGATCCACAACCCGAACGCCCTCTAAAATGCCGCTCATACGGTCTGTCCTCCTCTCCCCCGGTCAGTTATAGCGCTCATTCAGCGCCGACTTCAGGCCGCCCTTGTTGATGGAATCCCGGAACTCCCCCATGTCCTTCTTCTGCATGTTGGTGCGGGACAGGTTGAACATCTCGGCGCAGTAATCCAGCGTGTTGGAAAAGCCCCGGATGTCGTACATCTTCCGAATGGCGTGCTTCATCATCCCCATGCTCTCGGCGGGAATCCGGGCCACCTGGCGGGCCACCTCCATGGTGCGCGCCTCCAGCTTTTCAAAGGGGACCACCTCATTGACCACCCCCATCTCCCGCATCTCCTCGCCAGTGAAGTACTTGCCCTCGAAATACCACTCCACCGCCTTGTTGAAGGGCAGCTTCCACAGCTCCACGGGGATCTCGGGGGTATAGCCCAGCACGATCTCCGGGTTGCCGAAGGCGGCGTTATCGGCGGCGATGATCAGGTCGCTCATCAGGGCGATGGTGTTTCCCCCGCCGATGCAGTAGCCCTGGACCGCGCTGATCACCGGCTTGGGCAGATACCAGAGATAGCGGAAAAAGTCCAGCTCGTGCTGGGTGTCCGCCCGGCGCTCCACAATGTCGGTGATATTGTTGTTCATGCTCTCCTTCAGGTCGAATCCGGCGGTAAACGCCTTTTCTCCGGCGCCGCGGATCACAATGACCTTCACCTCCGGGTCGTCATTGGCCTGGTGGAGATAGTCGCCCAGGCCGTTGAGCAGCTCGCTGTTCAGGGCGTTGCGCTTTTCCGGCCGGTTCAGGGTGATCACGGCAATCGAGTCCTGCTTCTCATACAAAATGACGCTCATATTCAAATCCTCCCAGTTCATATTTCCTATGCCTGCATGGCTTTTACTTCTTCGATCAGGGCCGGCACGATCTCAAACAGATCGCCCACCAGCCCATAGTGCGCCACCTTGAAGATGGGGGCATCCGGGTCCTGGTTGATGGCCACAATCTGATCTGACCCGGACATTCCCGCCAGGTGCTGAATGGCGCCGGAGATGCCGCAGGCGATATACAGCTTGGGGTGCACCGTGCTCCCGGTCTGGCCCACCTGGTGGCTGCTGTCGATCCAGCCCGAGTCCACGGCGGCACGGGAGGCGCCCACCACGCCGCCCAGCAGGTCGGCCAGCTCCTGGAGCATGGAGAAGTTTTCCGGCCCCTTCATTCCCCGGCCGCCGGAGACGATGATCTCCGCCTCGGCGATGCGGAAGGGGCTCCCCTCCCGGTGGATCAGCTCCTTGATCTGGGTGCGGATGGAGGACGGCGGAACGGTCCGGTCCAGATGGACCACCTGCTCCGTGCGGCCGCTCTGCTCCGCCCGGAACACGCCGGGCCGCACCGTCCCGATCTGCGGTCTGGTGTTGGAGCACAGGATGGTGGCCATCAGATTGCCGCCGAAGGCGGGCCGGGTCCAGGCCACATCTCCGGTCTCCTCGTCAATGCCCAGGGCGGTGCAGTCGGCGGTCAGCCCCGTCTTCAGCCGGCAGGCCACCCGTGGGGCGAAGTCCCGCCCGTTTTCCGTGGCCCCCACCAGGACGGCAGAGGGCCGGAACTCACCGATCAGGTCATACAGCAGCTGGGTATAGGCGTCGGTGGAGTACTCCCGGCACTGAGGGCAGTCCACCGCCAGAATCCGGTCGGCCCCATACGGCCTGATCTGCTCCACCAGGTCCTCCGTCCGGTCGGCAATCACCACGGCGGTCAGCTCCTCGCCGGTCACTTCCTTCAACTCCCGGGCCGCGTGGAGCAGCTCCAGTCCCACATGCAGAACATGTCCGCCGGCGTGTTCGATGTACACCCAGATCCCCTGATAATTTTCCTTGTTCATGCTTGGAACCCCCCTTATATCACATGCGCCCGGGAAAGCGCTCCGCACAGCGCCCTGGCTTTCTCTCCGGCGGTCTCTCCCTCGATCCAGACACACTCGGCGTGGCGCTCCGGAGTGAAGATCCGCTTCACCTTGGTCGGCGACCCGGTCAGCCCGATCCGCCCGTCCTCCACCGGCAGGGCGTCCCGGTCCAGAATGCCGATCTCCTGCCGGTTGGCCCGCAGGCGGCCGCGGATCGTCTCATATCTGGGCCGCTCCTCCCCCTTGACCACGGAGATAACGGCGGGCAGAGAGACGGAAATCACCTCCTGGCGGTCCGGGTGCTCCCGCACCGCCTCCAGCTTTTCTCCCTCCGGGTGCAGCTGGCTGACATAGGTCACCTGCGCCCATCCCAGATGCTCCGCCATCTCCGGCCCCACCTGGCCGGTATCCCCGTCGATGGCCTGCTTGCCGCACAAAATCGCATCAAAGGGGCCCAGCGTCTTTGCCGCGGCGGCCAGGATATAGCTGGTGGCCAGGGTGTCCGATCCGCCGAATCTCCGGTCGGTGACGAGATAGGCCTCGTCCGCCCCCATGGCCAGGGCGTCGGTGAGAATTGTCTGAGCTTGGGGCGGCCCCATGGAGATCACGGTCACCGTTCCGCCCACCGCCTCCCGCAGCTGGAGCGCCTGTTCCACGGCGTAGGCGTCGAAGGGGTTCATGATGCTGAGCACCCCTGTGCGGATCAGCGTGTTGGTCGCCGGATCAATCTTGATCTCGGTGGTATCCGGGACCTGTTTGATACATACCAATAGTTTCACAACGGTTTCCTCCTCACTTCAGCATGGCGCCGGAGACCACAACCCGCTGGATCTGGTTGGTCCCCTCAAAAATCTGAAACAGCTTTGCGTCCCGCATCAGCTTTTCGATGGGATAATCCCGCATATAGCCGTATCCGGAGAAAATCTGAACGGCGTCCATGGTCACCTTCATGGCCGTGTCGCCCGCCATGCACTTGGCGGCCGCGCACATCGGCCCATAGGGCAGGCCGTTGTCGATCAGCTCGGCGGCGTGATAGACCAGACTCCGGGCGGCCTGTGTCTGAATCTCCATGTCGGCCAGCATGAACTGAATGGCCTGGAGCCTGGCGATGGGCTTCCCGAAGCAGATTCGGTTCTTGGCGTACTCCACCGACTGGTCGATGGCGCTCTGGGCGATGCCCACCGCGGCGGCGGCCACCTCCGCCCGGGAGGCGTCCAGCGTCTTCATGGCGATGACAAACCCTTTGCCCTCGTCGCCCAGCCGGTTCTCCTCCGGTACAAACACATTTTCCAGGATTACGTCCGCCGCGGCGGACAGCCGCAGGCCCATTTTGTCCTCATGCCGGCCCACCGACACGCCGGGCCGGTCCGCCTCCACCAGAAAGGCCGTGATCCCGTGAGTCCCGACATTCTTCTGGGTCTTGGCGAAGATCACAAAGAAGCTGGCGTAGGGGGCGTTGGTGATAAAGCACTTGCGCCCGTTGAGCACATAGCCGCCGTCCCGGCGGACCGCCGTGGTTTTGAGGGCGGCGGCGTCAGATCCGGCGTCCGGCTCCGTCAGGCCAAACGCCGCCAGATGGCCGCTTTGAATCATGTCCACCGCGTACTGCTTCTGGGCCGGCGTTCCGGCGATCATGATGGGCTTGCTGGCCAGGCTGCTGGCGCCCAGCGCGTTGGTGATCCCGGCCTCCCAGCGGCTGAGCTCCTCGGTCAGGAGACACTGGGTGGTCATGTCCAGTCCCAGGCCGCCGTATTCCGCCGGCAGCGTCACCGAGGCGAACCCGATCTCCACCGCCTGCCGGTAAATGTCCAGCGGCGTCTCTCCCAGCAGGTCGTACTCCTTCGCGGCGGGCCGCATCACTTCCTCTCCGAATTTGGCGGCCAGGCGTCTCATATCCTGTTGGTCCTTGGTCAACACAAAACCACTCATCGTTCTGACATCCTTTCTTGCCTGATCACTGCAGGGTGTTTTTCTTGTATGGAGCGTTAAATTTCTCATGGTCATCTCTTTCTTGGCTTGAGCATATCACACAACAAAACGGCAAAAAATCAGTTTTTGATTGTGTGAGATACAACAAAGAAGTGTACATACGGCGGAAAAAATGGACCCTCCGCGGTTGTTGCGCATTTCGTTATCTGCTATAATAAAGTCGAATTCAAAGGGTTGGAGGGAACAGTTTATGGAAGTTCGCCAGTTGCGGTACTTTCTGCAAGTCTATCGGGATGGCAGCATCCTGCGGGCTGCGCGGAATATTTCCATCTCCCAGCAGGCCCTGAGCAAGGCGATCACCTCTCTGGAGCAGGAGGTGGGCGTCCCCCTGTTCCGCCGGACCGCCCGGGGCCTGATCCCCACGGAGACAGGGGAGCTCCTGTGTGAGCTGGCACAACCGGTGGTTGATTCCATGGACGCACTGCTGGATCAAATCTCTGTTTCCGCCAAACTGAACAACCTGCAGTTTACTCTGGGCATCTCCCAGGGGCTGGAGCATTTCGTCCGTCCGAACGACTTCGACCGCTTCTGCGCCCAGAACCCCACCGCTCATGTCACAGTGGAGGAGCACGCCTATGACGTGTGCGAGTCCCTGGTGGAAAACGGCTCCATGACCATGGCTCTCATCAGCGGCCCGGTCCAGAATCCGCGCCTTGTCGCCATCAACCTGCTGCACCGCCGGCGCGTCGTGCTGATGCGCCGCGACAATCCGCTTGCAAAAAAGGATGTGATTCACATCTCCGACCTCAAGGGATTCCCCCTGGTCCTGAACATCAACAACCGCTGCTATAAGACGTTCTGCGCCCTGTGCCGCGGCCGTGGGTTTGAGCCCTCCGTCCACCGCGTGGGCGATACCAGCACCGTGTATGACCTGTGCAAGGGACAGGGCTATGTAGGGGTCAGCATCGACTTCATCCTGCAGCGGTTCTGGCGCAGTTACCCCGACGTCGTCGCCCGCCCTGTGGATTTCCACGAGTTCTCCTATCCCATCGACCTGATTATCAGCCCCTCCCAGTACAACCGGAAAATTGTCCGGGCCCTGGTGGACCACGTCTGCCAGGCCGTTCAGGCCATCCACGAGGAGGACATGCAGGA
>CALWVX010000080.1 GCA_944385065.1 uncultured Oscillospiraceae bacterium
CAGATCATGGAGGCCACCAACGCCCACGACTACACCAAGCGCAGCGGGACGGAAAACTGGCGCTGACCCGCGCCCGACCTTCAGTCCCTCCCTCAGACAGGGAGCCCGCTTCCCACCGGGAAGCGGGCTCCCTTTTTCCATCTTCCGGGCGGCGGCAAACAGATGCTTTCAGGGGGCAAATATGTCGGCAGGCAGGGCATAAAACTTTTCCCGAAATATCCGCCAGGGCGAGAGGAGGGTCTCCCCCATGATGCAATCAAAATTCCTCCGCCGGCTTAAGCTTTGCCGGGGCGCCGACTTTTTTCGCCGGAAAGGCTGAATTCCGGACTCATCCCGCTCATTGACCGAGCCGTCCCGCTATGGTAAGATGATAGCGTTCCATTCTGCCCCAGAGACTCCCCGAAAGGAGACTGACCATGGATTATTCCGCTCTGGTCCGCGCCCAGCGGGCCTATTTCCAGACGGGGGCAACGTTATCTGTGACCCACCGGCAGGCCGCCCTGGACAAGCTGTACCGGGCCATTCAGTCCCGGGAATCCCAGATCACCGACGCCCTCGCCGCTGATCTGGGCAAGTCCCCTGTGGAGAGCTATCTGTGCGAGGTGGGCATGACGCTGTCCGAGCTGCGTTATATCCGGCGGCGGCTGGCCCGGTGGGCACGGCCGAGCCGACGTCTCACCCCCCTGTCTCAGTTCCCCGCCAGCAGCTTCACCATTTCCGAGCCCTACGGCGTCACGCTGATCCTGTCGCCCTGGAACTATCCCTTCCTGCTGGCCGCGGGGCCCCTCATCGGGGCGCTGGCGGCGGGCAACTGCTGCATTGTCAAGCCCTCGGAGCACGCCCCGGCCTCTTCGGCGGTCCTGCGGGAACTGCTGACCCAGTGTTTTCCGCCGGAATATGTGTTGGTGGCGGAGGGCGGCCCGGAGGTGAGCCAGGCCCTGTTGACAGAGCAATTTGACTACATCTTTTTTACCGGCGGAACGCAGATCGGGCGGCAGGTCATGGCCCGCGCCGCCGAGCATCTGACGCCGGTCACCCTGGAGCTGGGAGGCAAGAGCCCCTGCATCGTGGATTCCTCCGCCAAGCTGGATCTGGCGGCCAGACGGCTGGTGTTCGGCAAGCTGCTCAACTGCGGCCAGACCTGTGTGGCTCCCGACTACCTGCTGGTCCAGCGGCAGATCAAAGACGAGCTGATGGACCGCATTCGACACTGGATTACCGTCCAATACGGGAGCAACCCGCTGGATAACGAGGGCTACGTGCACATGATCAACCGGCGGCACTTTGACCGGGTCATGAATCTGATCAACCCGGCCCAGGTCACATATGGCGGCTCAGGCGACCCCCAGACTCTGAAAATCCAGCCCACCATTCTGGAGGGGGTCTCCCCCGACGACCCGGTAATGCAGGAGGAGATCTTCGGCCCCCTTCTCCCCGTCCTGACGTTTGACGATCCCCGGGAAGCCATTGCCTTCGTCCGGAGCCGCCCCCGCCCGCTGGCCCTGTACCTGTTCTCCCAGAACCGGGCGGTTCAGGAGCAGTTTCTCCGCCAGGTTTCGTTTGGCGGCGGCTGCATCAACGATACCATTATCCATCTGGCGACCAGCCGGCTGCCCTTCGGCGGCGTGGGAGACAGCGGCATGGGCGGCTATCACGGCCGGGCCAGCTTCGACACCTTCTCCCACCAGAAGAGCATCGTGAAAAAATCCACCCTGCTGGACCTGCCCTTCCGGTACGCCCCCTACACGCCCCGGAAGGAGTCCATGATCCGCAGATTCTTGAAATAGTTCCCCTGTTCCGGGCGGATTCCCCCGGATATGACATGGGAGGTCGGCCGGGCTGGAGATTCCCCGTCTCCAGCCCGGTTTTGATGTCCGATTTGAATGTCAGAATGTAAAGATTCTATAAATACTCTCCCGATTCCTTTGACAGCTTTATTCTATTTCTGTTATAATGAACATAACATTATGTAAATTGTGTTCGCCGACGGAGAAAGGAGATGCCATTGCACTTTAATAAGCAGCTGAAAGAAAAGACCCGGGAGTCCATGGCCGCGGTTCTGCCCATCACGGCCATTGTCTTTTTGTTATCCATTACCATCGCCCCTCTTGACCCGGGCACCTTGGTTTTATTTCTGTTCGGGGCGATCCTGCTCGTGGTCGGCATGGGCCTGTTCACCCTGGGGGTGGAGATGTCCATGACGCCCATGGGCGAGGGAATGGGCAAAAAAGTCAGCCAGAGCCGAAACCTGCTGCTCCCCATCATCGTTTTCTTTGTCCTGGGCGTGCTGTCGACCGTGGCCGAGCCCGATCTGCAGGTGCTGGCCGAGCAGGTACCGTCCATTGACAACCTGGTTCTCATCCTCACGGTTGCGGTGGGTGTGGGATTTTTCCTGGTGGTGGCCACCCTGCGCATCAAATACGCGGTCCCTCTGCGGCGGCTGCTGCTGATTTTTTATCTGATCGTGTTTGTCCTTGCGTTCTTTGCCCCCAGCAACTTTGTCCCCGTCTCCTTTGACTCCGGGGGGGTGACCACCGGCCCTATTACGGTGCCCTTTATCATGGCCCTGGGCCTGGGCATTGCCTCCAGCCGCAGCGACAAGAATTCTGCCAGCGACAGCTTCGGTCTGGTCTCTCTCTGTTCCATCGGTCCCATTTTGTCGGTTCTGCTGCTGGGCATTCTCTATCGTCCGGAAGAGGCCACCGCCTCCACCACGATTGTCCCTGAGATCTCCACCACCGCTCAGGCCGCCCAGTATTTCTGGGAGGCCCTCCCCCGGTATTTCGGGGAAGTCGCTGTGGCTCTGCTGCCCATTGCCGGCATCTTTCTCATCTTCCAGCTGATCTCCCACTGGTTTAAGGGAAATCAGCTGCTGCGGGTGGGGGCCGGTCTGCTGTATACTTACACCGGTCTGGTCCTGTTTCTGTGCGGAGTCAACGTGGGATTCATGCCGGCGGGCCAGTTTATCGGGGCAACGGTGGCCTCCGGTCCCCAGAAGTGGCTTCTGATCCCCATCGGCATGCTGGTGGGCTATTACATCGTCAAGGCGGAGCCCGCCGTGGCTGTCCTCACCAAGCAGGTGGAGGAGGTCTCCAACGGCGCCATCTCTCACAAGTCTGTGGGACTGGCCCTGTCCGTGGGCGTGTGCGTCTCCGTGGGGCTGGCCATGGTGCGGGTCATCACCGGTCTGAACATCTTCTGGCTGCTGATCCCCGGCTACGCGGTGGCCCTGGGTCTGTCCTTCTTCGTGCCCAGCATCTTCACCGGCATTGCCTTCGACTCCGGCGGCGTGGCCAGCGGCCCCATGACAACCTGCTTCCTGCTGCCCTTTGCCCAGGGGGCCTGTACGGCGGTGGGGGGCAATATGATGACCGATGCGTTCGGGATTGTGGCCATGGTGGCCATGACTCCCCTGATCACCATTCAGATCATGGGCCTGTCCTCGGTAATCCGCCGTGATCTCGCCCGCCGTCGGCTGCGTTACCACATGGAGCGGGTGGAGGACACCGTCCTCTATTTCGACTAAAGGGGGGAACTATCATGGAACCGATGAAAGTGATCGTTTCCATCGTGGAGCGGGGCCAGGGAGCCGCCCTGGAAAAGCTCTACCGGAAAAACTATGTAACCCTCCACCTTCAGTGCGCCGGCCGGGGCACCGCCACCTCGGAGATCATGGACATCCTGGGGCTGGGCTCCAGCGAGAAGGACCTGGTCCTCAGCTGCGCCGCCGCCAGCGCCGCCCGGCGGCTGCTCCGGGCCCTGGACAGCGACCTGCGCCGGTCCGTCAAGGGCAGCGGCCTGGTCTTCTCCCTGCCCATGTCGGGGGTGAGCAGTCTGGCGGCCAACCTGGCCGCCTATCTGGCCGACAACATCAAACCCCATGAAAAGGAGGACGCCGATATGGAGCGCACCGAGAACAGCCTGATCCTGATCACCTGCAGCCGGGGCAGCACCGACGACGTGATGGCCACCGCCCGGGCCCACGGGGCCCGGGGGGGCACCGTGGTCAAGGCCCGGCTGGCCGGGCTGGAGGACCTGGAGCAGGCCTATGACACCCAGCTCCAGGAGGAGCGGGAGATCCTGGCCATCCTGGTGCCCACCGAACAGCGGGGGGCCATCATGGAGGCAGTCAACTCCGAGCACGGCCTGCACAGCGAAGCGCAGACCATTCTGTGTTCCCTGCCTGTGGATGACGTGGTGCGCCTGTAACCGGCGGACAGCCTGTCATTTGAAATCAGCATCAGGGCCCGGGAGAGTTCTCTCCCGGGCCCTTTTCTGCGCCTATGACTGCCCCGTCCCCGGGGCGACCTGCACTCTGCCCTCCCGGACGGACACTTCCAGCGTGTCTCCCCGCTTGACCTCCCCGGAGATCATCAGGTCGGCCGCCGGGTCCTCCACCTGGGCGGCAATGGCCCGGCGCAGAGGACGGGCCCCATAGGTCCGATCACTCCCCTGTCCGGCCAACAGCTCCACCACCGACTCCTCCACAGTCAGCGCCACCCCCAGCTTCTCCAGCCGCCCTCTCGTCTCCTCCAGCAGCTGCCGGGTAATGGCCCGGAGGGTCTCCGGCCCCAGAGGGTGGAACACCAGCACTCCATCCAGCCGATTGAGAAATTCCGGGGCAAAGGCGGTCCGGGCCTCGGCACGCACCGCCTCTTCCACCTGCGCTCTCTCCTGCGCACCACCTTCTGTAAAGCCAATTCGCTTCCCACTTTGAAAGTGCGCCGCCCCCAGATTGGAGGTCATCACCAGAATGGTATTGCGAAAGTCAGTCCGCCGTCCCTGAGAATCCGTAAGCACTCCCTCCTCCATGACCTGGAGCAGAATGGACCACACATCCCGATGGGCCTTCTCCAGCTCATCCAGCAGCACCACAGACCAGGGGTTCCGGCGCACCCGCTCGGTGAGCTGTCCCCCCTCCTCATGCCCCACATAGCCGGGCGGCGAACCGATGAGCCGGGAGACCGCATGCGCCTCCTGATACTCCGACATGTCAAAGCGCAGCAGGGCCTCCTCCCTGCCAAAGAGGGTGTGGGCCAGGGTGCGGCACAGCTGCGTCTTCCCTACGCCGCTGGGTCCCAGCAGCAGGAAGCAGCCCACCGGCCGTCTGGGATCTTTCAGCCCCAGGCGGCCCCGCCGGATGGCCCTGGCCACCGTCTCCACCGCCCCGTCCTGTCCCAGCAGATGCCGGCGCAGCTCTCCCTCCAGGGCGGACAGGGCCTGCCGATCCGCCTCGTCCGGGTCCTGAACCGGTACGCCCGTCCACTGGGACAGGACACTTTGAATATGCCGCGGCTCCACAGTGGGCCGTCCCAGGGCGGCCTCCCACTGTCTCCGGTCCCGGTCCAGCTCCTGGCGGAAGTCCCGCTCTACATTGCGCAGCATGGCCGCCTGTTCAAAGTCCTGCCGGCGCACCGCCTCGGACAGCTGCCGGTTTGTCTGGGCCACCCGCTTCTCCAGCCGCTGCAGCTCCGGGGGCGGAGTCCGCCCGGCCAGCCTTGCCTGAGCCGCCGCCTCGTCCACCAGATCAATCGCCTTGTCCGGCAGAAACCGCTGGGGCAGATAGCGCACCGAGAGGTCCACCGCCGCCTCCAGCGCCTGATCGGAAATCGTCAGCCGATGGTGGGCCTCATACCGGCCCCGCAGCCCCCGGAGGATGTCCAGCGTCTGCTCCCGGGTGGGCTCCTGAATGGTGACCGGCTGAAACCGCCGCTCCAGGGCGGCATCCTTCTCAATATACCTGCGGTACTCGTCAATGGTGGTGGCCCCCACCACCTGCAGCTCCCCCCGGGAGAGGGCGGGCTTGAGAATATTGGCCGCGTCAATGGCCCCCTCCGCCGATCCCGCCCCCACAATGGTGTGCAGCTCGTCGATGAACAGGATCACGTTTCCCGCCCGGCGCACCTCCTGGAGGATGTGGCGGAGCTTGTCCTCAAACTCCCCCCGATACTTGGTGCCCGCCACCATGGCGCACAGGTCCAGGGCGCACACCCGCCGGCCCAGCAGATGGGCCGGGGCCCGGCCGTTGGCAATCGCCAGGGCCAGCCCCTCCACCACCGCGGTCTTGCCCACGCCGGGCTCGCCGATCAGGGCCGGATTGTTCTTGGTCCGCCGGGACAGAATCTGAATCATCCGGTCCAGCTCCTCCCTCCGGCCGATCATGGGGTCCAGCCGTCCCTCCGCGGCCATGCGGGTCAGGTCCCGGGCGCACTGATCCAGCTGCCGGGTCTCCCCGGCATAGCGGACCTCCGGCTCCCGAATCCGGGGCCTGGGCACGGGCTCCTCCCCGCCCAGCGCCGCGCGTACCTGAAGATACAGGGCCTCCGCATCCACTCCGCAGTCGGCCAGAAGCCGGCACGCCTCGCTGTCCCGCTCGCCCAGCAGGCCCAGAAGCAGATGCTCGGAGCTGACCGACCACTGTCCCAGGCGGCGGCTTTCGGCCGCGGCCCCCTGAATGGCCAGACAGCAGTTCGGCGTCAGCCCCTGATGGGGCGCCCGGGCCGGCACTCCCGTCCCCACCCGCTGGGCAACGGCGGCCCGCAGTGCCTGACTGCCCGCCCCCGCCCGGCGCAGGGCGGCGGCAGCCGGCGTGAACTCCTGGTTCGCCAGCCCCAGAAGCAGGTGCTCACTTCCCACATAGGAGTGCCCCAGAGCGGCGGCGCTCTCCCGGGCCAGGCGCAGCGCCCCCAGGGCGTCGGCGGTAAAACGGTTTTCTGACATGGATCTTCACCTCGAACAAAGCTCTGGTCCCATCATTCCCACCTCTGAAGGGGTTTAGCCCGGGACAGACGCATTTTTCTCCCCGCTCCCCTTCCCGTAAAATCCGGCATTGTTTTCCAGGCGACGCAGAAAACCCCGGCAGAATTGGGACTTGCTTTTTTGAAAAGTTGTGGTAGAATGTAGGTACATTCTAAGGGAGGTGTACTTATCATGGCTCATGTCATCAGCGACGCCTGCATCAGCTGCGGTTCCTGTGCGGATTCCTGCCCTGTGGGCGCGATCTCTCAGGGGGATTCCCAGTATATGATCGACGCCGGCGCCTGCATCGACTGCGGCGCTTGCGCCGGGACCTGCCCCGTGGGCGCGATCTCTCAGGCCTGAGATCATCAGAAGAAAAACAGCGCCGGGTCCCGGCGTTGTTTTTTACATCTCTTAATATAATTTTAATTATTATATTTAGTCATAATGTGTATTGATATTTTTGAAAGAAGCGCATATACTGGAGGTGTCCCATCAAACTTCACTTCCCGGAAAGGAGTCCTGCTCCATGCGCGCTGACATTTTAACTTCCGCTGCCCCCGCTTTCTCCGCCAAACCCCGCCGCCGGGAGGTCCGGGACCCCTACGACGGCCTGCGCCCCTGGTCGGCCATCACCCATGCGGCGGGCGCTGTTTTGGCCGCCGTGGGAACTGCCGCCCTGATTCTGCGGGCGTTTCAGTTGGAGAAGCCGTTCCTGGCCGTCCTCTTTCTGATCTACGGCCTGTCTATGTTTTGCCTTTACACTGCCAGCACCCTGTACCACAGCCTGCGCACCTCCGTCCCCGGCCGCATCGCCCTGCGGAAATATGACCACTGCGCCATCTATCTGCTGATTGCCGGCAGCTACACCCCCCTGTGTCTGACAGCCCTGCGGGACAGCGGGGGCGTTCTCCTTCTGGCCGCCGTGTGGTCCCTGGCCGCGGCAGGTATTGTGCTCACCATTGCCAAGCTGTCCATTCCCCGGTGGCTGACCAGCGCCATCTACCTCTTCATGGGCTGGCTGGCCCTGTTTGCCATCGTCCCCATCTACCGTGCCCTCCCCGCCGCCGCCTTCGGCTGGCTGCTGGCAGGCGGACTGCTCTACACGGTGGGCGGCATTCTATACGCCGTCAAGTGGCCCGGGCGAAACAATCCCCGCTTCGGCTGTCATGAGATTTTCCATGTCTT
>CALWVX010000081.1 GCA_944385065.1 uncultured Oscillospiraceae bacterium
TGGACAAGGGATTGATGGCGGGCAGCGGGGCCATGCTGGTGCTCAAGCTGCTGGAGTCGGGGGACATGTACGGCTATCAGATGATCGAGGAGCTGTCCCGCCGCTCCAATCAGGTGTTCCAGATGCAGGAGGGGACCCTCTATCCCATCCTGCACGGCCTGGAGAAGGACAAGTATCTGTCCTCCTATCAGCAGCAGGCCCCCACCGGCCGGATGCGCAAATACTACAAGCTGACCAAAAAGGGCCGGCAGCTGCTGGCCGAGAAGCAGGAGGAGTGGAACCGCTTCCACCAGGGGGTCCAGGACGTGCTGTCCGGTGGGGCGGACGCCCTGGGGCTGGCATGAGGCGGAAGCACACCGCCCGGAACCTGCTGATGGCCGCCATTCTGGTCGCCCTGGGGGCCGGCCTGCTCCTGTCCCCCTGGCTCATCCTGCGGTTCCGGCTGTGGCGGGAGGCCCCTCAGGCCCAGCTGCTGTGGGCGGGCAGCCTGGCCTACGGGGGTTATACGCACCCTGACGACATTGCTTGGCTGGGAGGCACCCCCGTCCTGTACGCCCGGGCGGGAGACGAGCTGCTCACCTGTGATATGACCCGGTACAAGGGACGGGTCTTCTTCTCTCCTGTGGACCGGGACCCCTGGCCGGAGGAGGGAAAGGCCGCTCTAGTGAGCGACCACCACTTTCCCACCTCCATCCCGCGCCCCCAGGAGGATGATACCCTGGCTCTGATGGCCGCCTTCCATCTCCCGGAGGGAACCGCCTCGGCCCGGGCCGTCCTCACCGACCCCGAGGGACGGGTGCGGCCCGCCCAGGGGGAGATGGCCGGGGAGATCATGCTGTTCTCCGTCCCCCGGCGGGAGGAGAAGACCGGTGTCCTCTCCGGCCCGACCCTGCGGGAGGGCCTTCTGCGGTTCACGGTGGCGGTAACCTACTATGACGAGTACGGAAATGTCCTGCTGACCTGGGACGGTCCGGTGGAACTGTGGTGAGGGGAGGGGCAGACATGGACGTTCGGCAGGACCCCAACTGGTCGGCGTGGCTGGACGAGGCCACCGGGAAGATCGCCCTGGGGCTGGAGCGCCGGGAGGCGCGGGACGAGCTGCTGGACCACCTGGAGGACCGGGCGCTGGACCTGCTCCGGTGTCGCCCCGGCCTGACCGGCGAGGAGGCCCGGCGGCTGGCTCTGGATCAGATGGGGCCGGCGGCGCCGGTGCGGGAACAGCTGGCCAAACTTTACACCCCCCTGGGTGGATACCTGTGGCTGGGCAGTCTGCTGCTGGCCCTGCTGGCCGCCGGCTTTTTCGCCATGGGCCTGTTTCTGGGCGGGGGGCTGCTGTGGCAGCTGTTCTGGGACGGACTGCTGTACGGCTGGTAAGGGCGGAGAAGGCATGCTTCTCTCACCCCTGTCTCCACTCTTCACGCTGCCCGTCCCCCGCCAGAGGAAAGCGGATTCCCACGGCCCCTGAAGGGCCTCGGAATGACGGGACGGCGCCTCATCCGGCGCAGGCAGCCAAAGACCGCCTTTCGTGGCACCTGACGACTACGGCAGGCGCAGGGACAGGGCGCGCCGGGGCCCCAACAATTCCTAACTTCTAATTTTAACTCCTATCTCCTATCTCATATCTCCTATCTCAACTCTCCACTCTCTCCAAAGGGGGTTCTCCCATGGACAACCACACACTCCAGACCTGGCTGGACGAAGCGGTCAAGGGCATTGTGTTCCGCCCCGACCGGGCGGCGGTGCGGCAGGAGCTGGCCGACCACCTGGAGGACAAATCCCGAGACCTGGCCCGCATTTTCCCGAATATGACCCCCCAGGAGGCGGAGGAGCGGACCCTGGAGCAGATGGGCGATCCGGCGGAGATCGGCAGACAGCTGGCCCGGATCCACCGGCCCTGGCTGGGCTGGCTGTGGCGGGCCTCCCAGGTGCTGCTGGCCGTCTCCCTGGCGTGGCTGTTCCTGTTCGGCCCCCACTGGGGGTGGCTGGCAGATCAGTTCGGCTGGTTCGACGACGGGGCCCCACGGCGTTTCGGAGGGAGCGGAAACGGAGATCCGCATCCCCTTTTCCAGTGAAGAGACGGTCCGGGCGGGCCCCTACACCCTCCGGGCGGAAGGCGTGTTGGAACTCAATCCCCTGTCAGACTGGGACGCCGGGTATTTTCAGGTGACCTGGCACGCCTGGAGCCCCCGATTCTGGGAGACCCCCACCGCCAGCACATACTGGCAGGCGGAGGACGATCAGAACAACAGATACCCCAGCTACCACCAGTGGTCCGTTTACGGGCGCTTGGGGACCCAGTCGCAGCAGAGGGTGTACAGCCTGACCTGGCGCCGCTCCGGTCTGGGCTGGACGGGAGAGAGCCAGGTGGAAGCCGTCCCCCAGGACGCCCAGTGGGTGCGGCTTACTCTGGACCTCGGGGCGGAACCCGTCACCGTTCTGCTGGAGCGGGAGGAGGAACAGCCATGACCGGAAACAGAACGCGGCTCAAGCTGAGCCGGGGGCAGAAAATCGTCCGCAACCTCCTGCTGACGGCCCTGGCGGCCTTTCTGCTGTGGCTCAACGCAGGGGCGCCCCTGCCGCCGGAACAGGCATTTTTCCGGCTGGCCCGGGCGAATTTTTTGTCGGACGAAGTCCAGTTCCTGGGGGATTTTGAGACAAGCGGCCTGCACTGGGGTGCGGGCCTGACGGAGCGGTGGCTGGTGCTGGGGGTGCTGGACGGCGGGCGGATGGAGCTGTGGCCCCGGGAAGGGGACGGACCGGTGCTGGCCCCGATTCCGGACAGCTTCGCCCGCCGGGAGGAAATCGGCTTTGTGGCGGCTGACGCCCCGGAGGGGGCTGTCTCCGCCCGGCTCACTGCCACGATCTCCTGCTGGTACACCCACACCGATACGGGGGCCCACAGCACCTGGTCCTACTGGGCCACAGAGGATCAGAACTGGGAGGGCCTCACCCCCACCTATTGGGAGAACACCTACGTTCTGGAGGGAGAACCGCTGGCAGAAGGCGCTTTCTTCTTTCGTCTGCCGGAACTGGAACATTCGGAGAACCAGACTATTGAATTTTATGCCCGGGGCCATCTGGCGGACTGGAGCCTCTATCTCAGTCAGGTATATCAGGAGAAACCCAGCCGGCGGGACGCCGCCTGCACCCTGACGGCGGTGTTCTGCGATGAACAGGGCCGGGAACTGGGCCGGGCGGAGCTGACCGACGCCGGCGGGCAGGGCGGCCGTCCCCATGATTCCTAACTCCTTCGTTGTCGCAAGCTTCACATCTCTCGCTGCCGCTGCTCCGACTCTCCCCACCGAACCCACGGCTGACGCCGCCGGACTTCGCCGGGGGCCCCGATAGCTCCTATCTCCACTCTCTACTCTCCACTCTCTCCAAAAGGGGGATTCCCATGGATCATCCGACTCACACCACCTGGAGCTGGCTGGCGGCGGCCACCCGGGGCATCCGCTTCGGCCCGGACCGGGAAACGGTGCGCTCCGAGCTCTATGGCCACCTGGAGGACAAGATTGCCGATCTGCGCCGCCTCCACCCCGACTGGACCCGGGGCGAGATCGAGCGCATGGCCCTGTCCCAGATGGGGGACCCGGACGAGATCGGCCGGGCGCTGGCCAGACTCCACCGCCCCTGGCTGGGATACCTGTGGCGGGTCAGCCGGTGGGCCTCCGCCGCTGCCGCCGTTCTGCTGGCCCTGACCCTGCTGACCTCCGGCCTGCCCGACTGGTGGCGGGACTGGCAGTGGACCCTGGAGGAGAACCAGCGGGTCCAGGCTATCTCTCAGGCCCTCTACGAGGACGGGACCCCCTCCTGGGAGGGGGAGCGGCTGGCCCTGTATGCCCCGGAGGCGGAGGCCCGGCTGGGCCGGTGCACCATCTCGGTGGACCGGGCCGCCCTGTGGCGGGAGCCCGACGGGGACCAGCTGTACCTGGAGCTGCGCCTCACCTTTGACCGGCCCTGGGAGCGGGGAGAGCGCCCCCTCTACCAGATGCGGGCGGAGGATGAGCAGGGCGAGCCGCTGAGCCGGGAAAATGGATGGACCTACCGCGGGTTGGAGACAGGGTTCAGCTGGGTCGCGGCAAACTGGGTCCTGCCCGTGGAGGGGGAGCCGCCGGACCGGCTCACCGTCCGCTATTTCCCCGGCGTCGACTGGGCGCTGACCGTTGACCTGACCCGGGAGGTGAGGACATGAGACACAAGTGGAAAGCCCTGTGGGCCCGGCGGCCCCGGCTGAGCCGGAAGTGGAAGCTGGCCCGGAACCTGCTGTTTCTGGCCCTGTCCGCTGTGCTAATCCTCGACCTGCTGGACTGGCCCCGGCTGACCCTGTACGGGAGCTTTCAGAAGCTGGAGGCCGCCTATCTGCTGACCCCCTCGGAGCTGGTGTACCGGGTGGACCGGGAGGGCGGGACCGCCGCCTTCCTCACCCGGGGGGAGAGCTGGTATACCCTGGGAGCGGTACATACCATGGACGAGGGGGGCGAAACTCTCACCAGGCACTCCCCCTTCCTCACCCACATCCTCCCGGCGGACCAGCTCCAGGTCGCCCTGTTTCCCATCCAGGGGCGGGAGGGGGAGACGGTGGCCGTTGCGGTGGGCCTGCCGGAGGGGGCGGCCGCCGCCCGGCTGGAACTGACCCTGGAGGACATCCCCCTGCCCTGGCGCTATGAGGTCTCCGAGGTCTCCAGCCTCAGAAGAGTGTCGGTGGTTTCGTCAGAGCAGTTCACCGCCGAGGGGGAACCGCTGGAGGAGGGGGGCATGATTTTCCTCTTCCCTGACCACGAGGACGCCCACCCGGACGATCAGTTGTGCGCCCTGGAGGCCGTCTATCAGGACACCAACTTCTGGGAGGCTCCCCCTCCCCTGCCCTGCCGCCTCACCGTGTGGGACGCCCAGGGCCGGGAGCTGCTGACCTGGGAGGGGACCACCGCCGAGGACGCGGGGCTGTTCCCGTACTGAGCCGAACGGGCTCACACCGCGCGCCCCCACCCTACTGCGATGCTTCCCATCAACGGTCAATGCCTAACTTCTCATTCCTAATTGTAGCTCCTATCTCCTAACTTCTATCTCAAAAAAAGGGGGCTTTCCATGGATGACAAAGCGTTTCAGTCCTGGCTGGACGAAGCGGTCAAGGGCATTGTGTTCCGCCCCGACCGGGCGGCGGTGCGGCAGGAGCTGGCCGACCACCTGGAGGACAAATCCCGAGACCTGGCCCGCATTTTCCCGAATATGACCCCCCAGGAGGCGGAGGAGCGGACCCTGGAGCAGATGGGCGATCCGGCGGAGATCGGCAGACAGCTGGCCCGGATCCACCGGCCCTGGCTGGGCTGGCTGTGGCGGGTCTCTCAGCTGCTGCTGGCGGCGGCACTGCTGTGGGCGGCCCTCCTGCTGGCGGACTACTCCGGCTATCGCCTGTGGCCGGAGCAGGCGGCGGATTCCCAGTGGACGGCGGAACAGCGGGCGGAATTCTCCCAACATCGGCCCCTGGTGTGTCTGGCCGAGCAGACCGTGGGACAGTACACCCTCCGGGTACGCTCCGGGGAGCTGTGGAGCGACCCGGTCCGGGGAAGCCAGGCGGTATATCTGCGGCTGGAGGTCCGGGCGGACCGCCCCTGGGCGGAGCTGAACCAGGCTGTGTGGGACCGCCTGTATGCCGTGGATGACCGGGGGAACACCATTCCCGCCCAGAAAGAGGGCACCGCTCCGGCGGTGGCCTGGGAGCAGGCCGGCACCGGCGGCCCTTTCCGATCCCGGATCGACCTGGTGGTCCCCCTGCCCGACCCTGCGACGGCGGGCGTGACCTTGACATATGACTGGCTGGGGGCCGAGCTGGCCCTGCCCATCTCCTGGAAGGAGGGAGCTGTATGAGATCATTTCACCTGCCCCGGCTGAGCCGCCGGGGAAAAATCGCCCGCAACCTGGCTCTGGCCGCCGCTCTGGTTCTGGCCCTGTGGGTGGGGACAGAGCGCGGCTCCTGGACGGTCAACGGCGCCCTGCGGCGCATGGAGCAGGATCTGCTGCTGGGGCCCGGGCAGACGATCTACACGCAGAGGGGCGGCTCCCTGGAAAACGAGACCTGGGCCATGGTCCTGGGGGACAGCTACGCCTACACCGGAGTGGTGCAGGGCCGGGACCTGGGCCGCAGCTTCTGGAGCAAGACCGCCTCGGTCTATCAGGCCATTTCCCTGGAGGGCGAGCCCGGCCTGCTCTCCCTGTCCAGCTGGGGACTTCTGGGACAGCAGCAGGAGAGCTGGCGGCTGTTCTGCCCCAACGGCCCGGAGGGGGCCGGCTCCGCCGTGCTGACCGTGTCGGCCCGGTGCCGGTGGGAGCAGGAGGACGGCAAACCGAGGGAAGGGACCCTCCGCTTTCAGGGGACAGCCCAGGCGCAGAACGGCGTCTTCGCCTTTGTCCTCCAGGCGGACACGTCGGAGGAGGCCTCCGCCCTGTTCGCCCTGATGGGGGGCCTGACCGGGAACTGTGAGGTGCTTCAGGCGGACTATCAGATGGACTTTACCACCCCGTCGGGCGCTCCGGCGGGACATGCGGAGGGGGTGCTGATATGAGCGGAGAACAGGAACGGGTCCAGGCAGCCCCGGAGGAGGTCCGGCCGGACCTCTCCCCCGGCCGGTGGCTGGACACGGCGGTGCGGGGCATCCGCTTCCGCCCCGACCGGGCGGCGGTGCGGCAGGAGCTGGCCGGCCACCTGGAGGACAAGATCGCCGACCTGCGGCGCGTCTTCCCCGACCTGACCGACGAGGAGGCCGAGGGCCGGGCGCTGGCCCAGATAGGGGACGCCGCGGAGATCGGCAGGCAGCTGGCCCGGGTCCACCGGCCCTGGCTGGGATACCTGTGGCGGGTCAGCCAGGTGCTGCTGGCCCTCTGCCTGATCTGGTATCTGGGCTTCAACATCTCCCTGGGGGACGACGGCTGGCCGGGGGGCGACGACTCCGACTTCGAGTGGTGGGACTTCGACGGCCTGCCCTATGACGCCGGCCTGATCGACTGGTATCGGGAGCTCTACCTGCCCGGGGACGACCCGGACCAGCTGCTGACCCTCTCCCCCGATTTGACTACCCGGATCGACGGGCAGAACGTCTCCCTCCTCCGGGGAGCCCTGTGGGAGGAGGACGGGGGCGCCCGCGTCCTGTACCTCTACCTCCGGGTGGACAGCTGGAAATTCTGGGCGCTGGGGGAGCTGGAGGGGGACTGGCTGACGATCACCGACGACCGGGGCAACACCTATGGTCTCGGGTCAGAGGGACCCGAGGACCCGGTGACAGGCGGGCTGCTCAGCGGCCTGAGCGGCAGGGGCTACGGCCCCTTCCACCACTGCTACGTGCTGAAGCTCTGGGGGATCGACCCGGGGGCGGAGCGGCTGCGGCTGGACTACGGCCCGGCGGGTCCCCTGTTCTCCTTCTCCGTGGACCTGAAGGAGGGAGCGGCATGAAGAAATTCCAATTTCGCCTGCCCCGGCTGCGCCGGCGGGGGAAGATCCTCCGGAACCTGCTGGTGACCCTGTTCCTGCTGACCCTGATCTGGGGGCAGTTTGACTGTCCCCTGTTCTGGCCAGAGTGGGAGTTCCGCCGGGCGGAGCGGCGGCTGCTGCTGCCTCCGTCGGAGATCGTCCTGCATCTGGACTCCTTCGGCGGGCGCACCTACCGGGAGGGACAGTCCAGGCCCATCCTGCGGGACGACCACCAGTTTATCGGCGTGGGGGACGGGTACGCCATTACGGTCGCCCTGAAGGATCGCCCCCCTCTCTTTTCCGCCCCACATGTATATGTCGAAACCTGGGACCTGT
>CALWVX010000082.1 GCA_944385065.1 uncultured Oscillospiraceae bacterium
AGAATCTCCCGGACCTGCTCCTCCCCGAAGGGGGAGCCGAAGGAGAAGTCCCAGGCCTCCGGGTTGAAGCAGCCGGGGCAGCGGTGGGTGCACCCGGACACAAACAGGGACACCCGCACGCCGGGTCCGTTGGCCACGTCCACCCGCTTGATGTCAGCGAAGTTCATGGAAAACCTCCGGTTTTCAGAGTGAAGAGTGAGAGAGTGAAGAGTGGAGAGATTCAAAATCTTCACGCTCCACTCTCAACTTTTCACCCTCTGTTGTTACGCTGCGGGTTGGGCGCATGGCCGGGTCGCTTTCACTGCGACTCCGGGCAAATCCGGTCGGGCTTTGCCCGCCCTGGGGTTTGCCCGTCGCTCCGCTCCAAGCTCCCCTACGCGCCTACCCTCGCGCTTCGTTACAGGTGCAGCACCCGCGCCTTGATCTCCTTGGTCTTGCCCACGTTCCAGAAGTTCTCTCCCAGATAGCCGCAGGTGCGCCGGGTGACGTTCATCTTGGAGTGATCCTTGTTGTGGCACACGGGGCACTCCCACTGGTTGTCGTCGTTGATGAGGATCTCCCCGTCGTAGCCGCACACCTGGCAGTAGTCGCTCTTGGTGTTGAACTCGGCGTACTGGATGTTGTCGTAGATGAACCGGACCACGTCCTTCAGGGCCTCCAGATTGTGGCGCATGTTGGGGATCTCCACATAGGAGATGCACCCGCCGGTGGAGATCTTCTGGAACTGGCTCTCGAAGGTGAACTTGTCAAAGGCGTCGATGTGCTCCCGCACGTCCACGTGATAGCTGTTGGTATAATACCCCTTGTCGGTTACGTCGGGGATTGTCCCGAAGCGCTCCTTGTCGATGCGGGCGAAGCGGTAGCACAGGCTCTCAGCGGGGGTGCCGTACAGGGCGAAGCCGATGTTGGTCTCCTTCTTCCAGTCGTCGCAGGCCTTCCGCAGCCGCTGCATCACCTTCATGGCGAACTCCAGCCCCTCGGGCTGGGTGTGGGAGCAGCCGCGCATGAGCTTGGTCACCTCGTACAGGCCGATATAGCCCAGGGAGATGGAGGAGTAGCCGCCGTACAGCAGGGGCTCGATGGGGGCGCCCTTGGGCAGGCGGGCGATGGCCCCGTACCGCCAGTGGATGGGGGAGGAGTCGGCCTTGACGTTCTTCAGGGCGTTGTGGCGGCACATGAGGGCCTCGAAGCACAGCTGGAGACGCTGGTCCAGGAGCTCCCAGAACTTCTCCTCATCCCCCCGGGCCAGAATGCCGATCTGGGGCAGATTCAGGGAGACCACCCCCTGATTGAAGCGGCCCTCGAACTTGTAGTTCCCGTTCTCGTCCTTCCAGGGGGCCAGGAAGGAGCGGCAGCCCATGGGGGAGAACACGTTGCCCTCATAGTTCTCCCGCATCTTCTTGGCGGAGATATAGTCGGGATACATCCGCTTGGCGGAGCACTTGACGGCAAGCTCTGTGATATAGTCGTACTTGCCCCCCTTCAGGCAGTTGTGCTCGTCCAGCACATACACCAGCTTGGGGAAGGCGGGGGTGATGTAGACCCCCTTCTCGTTCTTGATGCCCTCCAGCCGCTGGCGCAGCACCTCCTCCACGATCATGGCGTTCTCCTCCAGATAGGGGTCGTCCTCCTGGAGGTTGAGGAACAGGGTGACAAAGGGGGACTGGCCGTTGGTGGTCATGAGGGTGTTGATCTGATACTGGATGGTCTGCACGCCGCTTTTCAGCTCGTCCTTCAGCCGGTCCTGGACCAGCCGGTCCAGAGTGGCCTCGTCCACCTGGCCGGCGCACTCATAGGCGATGTGCTTGCGGAACTTCTCCTTGCTGCGGCGCAGGTACTTGCCCAGGTGGCGCAGGTCCACGCTCTGGCCCCCGTACTGGTTGGAGGCCACGCAGGCGATGATCTGGGTCATGACGGTGCAGGCCACCTGAAAGCTCTTGGGGGACTCGATGAGCTTGCCGTTCATCACCGTGCCGTTGTCCAGCATGTCCCCGATGTTGATGAGACAGCAGTTGAAGATGGGCTGGATGAAGTAGTCGGCGTCGTGGAAGTGGATGGCCCCCTCGTCGTGAGCTTTGGAGATGTGCTCGGGCAGGAGGATGCGGCGGGTCAGGTCCCGGCTCACCTCGCCGGCGATGTAGTCCCGCTGGGTGGCGGCGATCATGGTGTTCTTGTTGGAGTTCTCCTCGGCCAGCTCCTGATTCTCGTTGCGCAGCAGGGAGAGGATGGACTCGTCGGTGGTGTTGGCCTTGCGCACCAGAGCCCGGTTGTAGCGGTAGATGATATAGGTCTTGGCCAGGTGAAACTTGTTGCGATCCACCAGCCCCTGCTCCACCAGGTCCTGGATGTCCTCCACCAGCATCCGGGGCCGCTTCAGGGCCTCGATGCCGTCAATGATGGCGTCGATGTCCGCCTGGCCCAGCCGCTCGGCCGGGGGCACCTCGGCGTTGGCCTTCTGAATGGCGGTGGCGATTTTGGAGCGGTCATAGTCCACGATGGTCCCGTCCCGCTTGATGACTTTCATGGTCCTTCTCCTTCCCACAGGGCGTATGGTTTGCCGCTCCGCCGCCTGTCCGGCCCCGGGGACCGGGGGAGGGGCGGGGGCATATTTTTTCCGGGAGCAGGGCCCCCGGCGTGAAAATCCGAACCAGATTATAGCACGCCCCGCCCCGCTTGTCCACTACATCTTGTGGCGCGGTTTTGGACGGACCGGAAAATCTACAAGATATATCATGCTCCAAAAAGGGACAAAATTTTCCCGGCGGCGGCGGTTTCCAGGGATTTTCGTTGCCTGTCGGGGGGAAATGTGATATACTCACTGTTGAATTTCAGCGAAATGCCCAAGGAGGCTTCTATGACACAACCAATCGCCGTGGCCATGAGCGGCGGGGTGGACAGCTGCGCCGCCGCCTGCCTGCTGCTGGAGGAGGGAGCCCCTCTGCTGGGGCTGACCATGCGGCTGTTTCCGCCGGAGGGGGAGCGCTCCGGCGACGAGGAGGACGCCGCCCGGGCCGCCCGGACCCTGGGCTTCCCCCACCGGGTGCTGGACCTGTCCGGTCCCTTCCGGGAGCGGGTGATGGAGCCCTTCGCCGCCGCCTATGAGAAGGGGACCACCCCCAACCCCTGCGTGGTGTGCAACCGGGCGGTCAAGTTCGGGGCCCTGCTGGACGAGGCCCTGGCCCTGGGCTGCGGGACGCTGGCCACCGGCCACTACGCCCGGGTGGAGCGGGACGGGGCCGGGGGGCGGACGCTGCTGAAAAAGGCGGCCCATCCGGAGAAGGACCAGAGCTATGTCCTGGCCATGCTGACCCGGGAGCAGCTGGCCCGGGTCCGGCTCCCCCTGGGGGGGCTGACCAAGGAGGAGGTCCGGGAGCTGGTTGCCGCCCGGGGCCTGGACTGCGCCCGGAAGGGGGAGAGCCAGGACATCTGCTTCATCCCCGACGGGGACTACGCCGCCTTCCTGGGCCGGTTCACCGGCCGGGACTACCCCCCCGGGCCCTTTCTGGATCAGGAGGGGCGGGTGCTGGGGACCCATCAGGGGATCGTCCGGTACACCGTGGGCCAGCGCCGGGGACTGGGCGTCTCCGGGGGGGCGCGGCTGTATGTGAAGGAGCTGCGCCCGGCGGACAACGCGGTGGTGCTGGGGGACGACGCCTCCCTGTACGGCCGGACGCTGGAGGCGGAGGGGCTGAACCTCATTGCCTGTGACCGCCTGGAGGGCCCCGTCCGGCTGCGTGCCAAGGTGCGCTACCGCATGGGGGAGCAGCCCTGCACCGCCTGGCAGACCGGACCGGACCGCCTGAGAGTGGAATTTGACCGGCCCCAGCGGGCCATCACCCCCGGCCAGACCGTGGTTCTCTACGACGGGGACACGGTGGTGGGCGGGGCGACTATCATCAAAGGAGAGACCACGCCATGAGCAAGAAGAAGTACAAAAAGCGCCACCACAGCGCCACCGTCACCGCCAAGCGCCAGCTGGAGCAGGAGCGCATCGCCGACGAGAAGGACCGCTCCCGGAAGCGGATGAACCCCGTGGCCCGGAATATCCTGCTGGCCGATCTGGTGATCCTGGCCCTGGCGGCCATTTTGGAGGGCAACGGCCTGATCACTCCGCTGGTCAGCGGCATGGTATCCATTTTCGGCATCGTCCTGCTGGTGATCGCCCTGTGGGTCCAGTTCGGCAAGAAGAAAGACGGGGGAAGCGGCCTGGGCGGACCGAGACTTTGAGAGAATGAGAAATTAGGAGATCGGAATGAGAAGTCGGCCATTGATGGGGGCATCCCGCAGGGCGGGGGCCTACCCCCGCCGCCTGGTCTCTCCCTCCATCGCGGCTTTCGCCGCGCCGCCTCCAAAACAGGCCCGGCCCCGCCAGACGGCGGGGCCGGGCCTCAGCTTATCAAAAAAACTCTGTAAAGACGAATCAAACCGGGCTTTGGTTGATTTCTACCCTTTCACCACCGCGTGGAGCAGGGACCACACCGACCAGATCAGACCGGCCAGAACCAGCGCGGCGATCAGAGGTACGGTCCACCAGCCCCAGTGGCCGATCATCAGGACGTTGTATCCCAGCAGCTGGGGGGCGAAGGTGAGGACCATCCAGATACCCCAGATGACCCAGGCCCCCCGGCCGCCGAACCGCTGGAGGAAGGCCCCAATGATGAACCCGGCCAGCAGGCCGATGAGGGGCAGCAGGAGGTACCACCACCAGTCCAGCAGGTAGAAGTCCACATACAGGGTGGAGGAGAGCTCATCCAGCAGGGCCTGCCACCCCTGGTCGGTCCCATCCCAGACCGCGGGGAGGGGCGGAACCTCCCCCCACATCAGGCGCTCCGCCCCGGACAGGGCCAGCCACAGGGGGGGGAGGAGCAGCCGCTCCAGCGCGGTGAGCAGCAGGGACAGGAGCATGACGGCCGCCCCCTGCACCGCGGTCATTCCCGCGGTGAGTCCCAGGGCCCGGCGGCGGGTCTGGCCGAAGCGCAGGGCCTGACCGAAGCTGACCCCCACATTGGCCACCCCGGCGAAGGCGATCAGGACGCAGGCGGTGATGGGCAGGATGATGCCGGAGACCATCGGGATGCCCCGGGCGTCGGAAAAGATCAGGGTGCAGGCGGTGACGATCTGGGCGGCCAGAAAGGTTCCCCCGATGATGCCCAGATAGAGCAGCAGGTCGTTCCGATTCAGATTCAGCAGTTTTCTCAGCATGATTCT
This sequence comes from uncultured Oscillospiraceae bacterium, assembly GCA_944385065.1. Classification (GTDB taxonomy): domain Bacteria; phylum Bacillota; class Clostridia; order Oscillospirales; family Oscillospiraceae; genus Lawsonibacter. The sequence goes on from CALWVX010000082.1 coordinate 5,209, forward strand.
CACCTCACCACATAGGTCCGGATGGTCCGCCAGAGATAGAGCTCGCTGCCGATCAGGACGGCGGCCGCCAGAACCAGCAGCACGGCGGGCAGGCTGCCCCACAGGCCGGCGTGGGAGCCGTGCAGCAGGAAGTCCCAGGTCCCGCCGTAGTCGCTCAGGACGACCAGGAGCACCGTCCCCGCCATCAGCACCAGGATGGCGGCGAAGATTGCGAACCCGCCCGCCACCCGGGACCGGGCCATGACCAGGCCGCTGAGACAGCCCATGGCCTCGGCCGCCAGACAGACCAGGGGGAACACCCACAGCCGCCCTCCGCTGAACCCCATCAGGAAGGACCAGCGGTCCTGATCCGCCCAGCTGTCCGCCGCGGGCAGGACCAGCATGGCCAGCTGCAGCAGCCAGGCCACCGCCGCGTAGAACACCACGATCCCCTGGACGGCCCAGAAGTAGTCCCGACGGCGGCAGCCCAGGGACAGGGCCAGATTCAGGCTGCTGGTGCACAGGGTGAAGGAGTAGAAAAAGAGAATATAGGCGCTCATGATGGGCATGGCCCCGTAGTAGGTGGTGAACAGATTGTCCGCCCCGGCGGGCACCCCGGTGAGATAGCACCCGACGGTGACCACGGCGGCAAAGCCCAGCAGGGCCGCCACATTGACCCAGGCGAACTGGAGCTGAAAACGAAAGGCGCGCAGCATTCCGATCCCCTCCTCAACCCTCGTCCCCGTGGCCGCACAGGGCCACAAAGACGTTCTGCAGATTCATGGGAGACACGTCCACATCCTCCGCCCCCTCCAGGGCGGCCAGCTTTCCGGGGTCGACCCGGACGGCGGCGGTGGTGTGGCGGCCCACGGTGCGGCGGGACAGCACCTCCACCCCGGCGCACACCCGGTCCACCGCGGTCTCCGCCCCGGAGACATAGCGGAACTGGTCGATCAGCTCGTCGGTGGGGCTGTTTTCCAGAATGCGGCCCCGGTCCAGAATGATGACCTGTTCAAAGACGGAGGCGGCCTCCTCGATAATGTGGGTGGAGACGATAAACGTGCGGCCCGTCTGGGCGAAGTCGTCCAGCAGCAGCTGATAGAACCGCTCCCGCATCACCACGTCCAGCCCCGCCGCCGGCTCGTCCAGAATGGTCAGCTCGGCCCGGCTGGCCAGGGCGATGAGGATGGTCACCATGGACATCTGCCCCTTGCTGAGCTGGCACACCTTTTTCTTGGGGTCCAGCTGGAACTCCTCCAGCAGCCGGTCGGCGTAGGCCTGGTCCCAGTTTGGATAGAAGATGGCCGCCGAGTGCAGGTAGTGGCGGACCTTCAGGCTGTTCTGGCCGGAGAACAGGGTGGGCTGCAGCTCCCGGGAGAAGCAGATGTGGTCCAGAACCGCCTGGTTCTCCCACACGTCCTGCCCGCTGTAGGTGACCTCGCCTTTGTCCTTGGTGTTCTGGGCGGTGAGAATGCCCAGAAGCGTGGTCTTGCCCGCCCCGTTGCGGCCGATCAGGCCGTAGATCTTTCCCGGCTGAATGGTCAGGTCCAGATTCTGGAGCACCTGTTTGCTCCCATAGGATTTGGACAGGCCCTCGGCCTTCAAAACGCCAGCGCTCATGCTTCTTCCCCCTCCTGAATTGCCCGCCGGATCATATCCAGCAGCTCCTGGCCGGTGAGCTGGAGGGAGGCGCCCTCCTTCACCAGCGGCTTGACATAGCCGTCATAAAAGGCGTCCCGCCGTTTCCGTTTCACCGCTTCTTCCGCTCCTTTCGACACGAACATGCCGATGCCCCGCTTTTTGTAGAGAATTCCGTCTGTGACCAGCAGATTGATGCCCTTGGCCGCGGTGGCCGGGTTGATGTTATACCCCCGGGCCAGCTCGTTGGTGGAGGGAACCTGCTCCTCCTCCCGGTACACCCCCCGGAGGATGTCGTCCTCCAGCATCCGGGCGATCTGCAGATAGATCAGGGACTGGTCGTTCAAAGTCCCCCGCATGGGCCTCACCTCCTCAGATGACAGGTTGTTGATTGGTTCATTACTTGTGTAATTAACCATAGCACTAAGGGGCGTATCTGTCAAGAGGGCCGGGCGGAATTTTTTCAAAAAATTCCGCCCGGCCCGAAAAAAGCCGCGGGCGCCCACAGGGGCGCCCGCGGCGAACTGTTTTTGATTTGGATGGGGCAGGGGAGAAGGTCACCGGGTGACGGCAGGGGACTCGCCGGCGGCCTTGACCGCGTCCAGCACACCCCGGCCCTCGGCCTGCTTGGCGTGCTTCTCCACGTCCATGCGGTTCCGGGGGCTGCGAACCAGACAGCCGGCCCCCTGGACACAGCCGCCCTCGCAGGCCATGCCCTCGATGAAGTTGGCCTCCAGCCGTCCGGCCTTCAGCTTGAGCAGGGCGGCCTCGCACTCGGCGATGCCGCTGCAGGGCAGGGCCTTCAGCTCGAAATCCTT
>CALWVX010000083.1 GCA_944385065.1 uncultured Oscillospiraceae bacterium
CTGGGCGTCTCCTTCTATCTGGCCATGGGGGTGGACGCCTGCCTGGCCATTTATCCCCAGGCCACCTGGGACCGCTTTACAGAGAAGTTCTCCTCTCTGCCCATGAGCCAGTCCAAGGCCATGCGCCCCCTGTTTGCCAACGCCGCCAAGTGCGAGCTGGACAGCCAGGGGCGGATTGTCATTCCCCAGAAGCTGCGAAAGTACGCCGGACTGGAGAAGGACGCGGTGATCATCGGGGTCAACGACCGGGCGGAGATCTGGTCGGCCGAGGCCTGGAGAGCCCAGGAGGAGGAAGAGATGACCCCGGAGAAGATGGCCGCCTGCATGGCGGAGCTGGGGTTCTGATATGAGTGAGTTTACCCACCGCCCCGTCCTGCTGGACGAGTGCATCGAGGCCCTGGCCATCCGGCCGGACGGGGTCTATCTGGACGGCACCCTGGGCCGGGCGGGCCACAGCCGGGAGATCGTGAAGCGATTGACCACCGGCCGGCTCATCTGCGTGGACCGGGACCAGGCGGCGCTGGACGCCGCCCGGGAGCTCCTGGCCCCCTGGATGGACAAGGTCACCCTGGTCCACAGCAACTTCGACCGGGTGGACGAGATTCTGGACGGGCTGGGCCTGCGGGGTGTGGACGGGATGCTCTTTGACCTGGGCGTGTCCTCCCCCCAGCTGGACGACGCCCAGCGGGGCTTTTCCTACCGGGCCGACGCCCCCCTGGACATGCGGATGGACCGGGAGGAGGGGCTGACCGCCGCCGAGGTGGTCAACACCTGGCCCCAGGAGGAGCTGCGGCGCATCCTCTGGCAGTACGGCGAGGAGCGCTATGCCCCCCAGATCGCGGCGGCCATCGTCCGCCGGCGGCAGGAGCGGCCCATTGAGACCACCCTGGAGCTGGTGGAGGTCATCAAAAGCGGGATGCCCGCCCGGGCCTTGAAGGAAAAGCAGCACCCGGCCAAGCGCAGCTTTCAGGCCGTCCGCATCGCCGTCAACGACGAGCTGGGGTGTGTGGAGCGGATGCTCCAGCGCTCGGTGCCCCGGCTGAACCGGGGGGGACGGCTGGCGGTGATCACCTTCCACTCGCTGGAGGACCGGATCGTGAAAAGCGCCCTGGCCCAATTTGCTCAGGGGTGTGTCTGTCCCCCGGATTTCCCCGTGTGTGTGTGCGGGCGGACGCCGGACGTCAGGCTGATTCACAAAAAACCCATCCTGCCTTCGCAGCAGGAGATCGAGGAGAATCCGCGGGCCCGCAGCGCCAAGCTGCGGACGGCGGAGCGGCTGAAGGACCCGGAGCCGTAAAAGATCGGGAGATTTTACCACAGGACAGGGAGGGAGCGACCTATGGCCGCTTATCGCCGGCGAGGCACAACCACATACGACACCTACGGAAGCGTGGCCTATGCCCCGGCCTATGACGGCTCGGCGGTCCGGGCCCCCCGGCGGCAGGAGGAGGTCCTCCAGCCCGCCCCCCGCCCCCGGCAGCGGGAGCAGGTCCGGCGGCGCAGCCTGGAGCGCACCCGCGTTCAGGTCCGGCAGGCCGGACAGGTGGCCCCCTTCGCGGTGGTGGGCTTTCTGGCGGTGGCGGTGTTCGCCGCCCTGCTGGTGATGAGCTACGCCCAGCTGGCCGTGTCCAACAGCGCCATGTCCTCCCTGCGGGGGGAGCTGGAGGACCTCCAGGCCGAGCACGCGGTGCTGGCGGCGGAGTATGAGAAGGTCTTTGACATGGACAAGCTCCAGGCGGCGGTGGGCGGCGAGATGGTCCGCCCCGACAGCGATCAGGTGACCTACATCGACCTGTCCGAGCCCGATCAGGTGACCGTCTACGCCGAGGAGCGCACCGGCGGACTGGCGGGCGCCCTGGCGGGGGCCGGCCGGGTGCTGGAGGGATTCCTGGAATATTTCCGCTGACCGGCCCATACCAATAGGGTGGTCAGACGGGGCCCGCGGGGCCCCCAGAAAGAGAGAAACAAGGGGCAAAACAAAAGTTCCTCTCTTGCTCCTGGTTGTTGGAAGCAGAGGAGCAAGAGAGGGACTTTTTCGGCATTCTCCCGGAGGAGGGATCACATTCCATGAACAATCCACATGAGCGGGGGGGCCGCCCCCGGGGCGGCGTGCCGCCGGCGGCCACCCGGGGCACCCACTCCAAACGCAGTATTTTCAGGCGCACCGTGTTCCTGATGGTGGTATGCGGTGTGCTGATGTTCATCCCGCTGGGGTGGAAGCTGTGGGACATCGCCGTGGTCCACCACGACGAGTACCAGCAGGACGCCAGCAACCAGCAGACTCTGGACCTGTCCGTGTCCGCCTCCCGGGGGAACATCTATGACCGCAACGGAAACGTGATGGCCATGTCGGCCACGGTGTACAACCTGATTTTGTCCCCCAACGATCTGGTCAAGAGCGTGCCGGAGGAGGACGAGGACGGAAATCCCCTGTCCGACGAGGAATACGACGCGGCGGTGGCCGCCAAGCAGGAGCAGGTGAAGCGGGACCTGTTGGCCCTGGTGCCCGGCCTGGACGAGGAGCGGCTGGACGCCCAGGTCCACGCCACCCAGTACTCCTATCGGGAGGTCAAGACCAATATTGAAGAGGAGGAGGCCGAGGCCATCCGGACCTACATCGTGGAGAACAAAACCGCCTCCTACCTCTATCTCATCACCGGCACCAAGCGCTATTACCCCTACTCCGGGCTGGCCGCCCAGACGGTGGGCTTTGTGAACGCCAACGGGGGCGCTTACGGCGTGGAGGCGGCCTATAACGACATTCTGGAGGGGACCGCCGGCCGGGTGGTCACCACCAAGACCGCCAGCGGCACCGAGATGTACGACACCTACTCGGAGTATATCGACGCGGAGAACGGCTATGACATCACCCTGACCCTGGACGCCACCATCCAGTCCTATCTGGAGCGGGCGCTGGAGGAGGGAATTCAGGACTACGACGTGCAGAACGGGGCCTTCGGCATCGCCATCAACCCCCAGACGGGGGAAATTCTGGCCATGGCCAGCATTCCCGACTTCGACCCCAACAACTACTCCCAGATCACCGACGCCATTCTCCAGCGGGACATGGAGGCCGAGGCCCAGGCGATCTATGAACAGCTCAAGGCCAACAACACCGAGAACCTCACCGACGCCGAGCTGATGGCCCAGGCGGAGAATCAGGCCTATAACGAGGCGGCCATGACCCAGTGGAACAGCAAGGTCCTCAACCAGACCTACGAGCCCGGCTCCACCTTCAAGGCCATCGTCCTGTCCATGGCCCTGGAGGAGGGGCTGGTGGACGAGAGCGACACCTTCACCTGCACCGGCTCGGTGATGGTGGACGGCTATCCCCAACCCATCCGCTGCTCCAAGCGCACTGGCCACGGCACCCAGACCCTGGCCGAGGCGGTGCAGAACTCCTGCAACCCGGCCTTTATCGCCATCGGCCAGCGGCTGGGGGTGGAGCGGTTCTACCAGTACTTCCAGGCCTTCGGCTATACCGAGCTGACCGGGGTGGACCTGGTGGGCGAGGAGAAAGGGCTGAACTGGGGGGCCGACATGACCGGAGTGGACCTGGCGGTGGCCTCCTTCGGCCAGCGCTTCACCACCTCCCCCCTCCAGCACATCGCCGCCTTTGCCGCCGTCATCAACGGAGGGAAGCTGTACCAGCCCTATGTGGTCCAGTCCATCACCGATCAGGACGGCAACGTGATCCACGAGGCCCAGCCCACCATGGTCCGGCAGGTGGTCAGCCAGGAAACCAGCCGGCGGGCGGCCGCCATTCTGGAGACGGTGGTCAGCGCCCCCACCGGTTCGGGCCGCTTCGCCTATCAGGCGGGCTACCGCATCGGCGGAAAGACCGGCTCCTCCGAGACGGGGGACGAGACCCGCATCATCGTGTCCTTCATGGGCTTCGCCCCGGCGGACGACCCCCAGATTCTGGTGCTCATGGCCTTTGACAAGCCCCAGCAGACCTATCCCGGCAGCAACTGGTCCACCACCGGCGTGTATATCAGCGGCGGCAACATGACCGCCAAGACCGCCGGCCCCATGCTGGCCGACATGCTGGACTATCTGGGAGTGGAGAAGGAGTACACCGCCGAGGAGTCGGCCGCCATGGACGTGTCCACCCCCCGGATCACCGGCCAGACCGTGGCCGACGCGGAGGACACGCTGGAGGAGAGCGGCCTGAGTTATCGGACCATCGGAGAGGGAGAGACGGTGACCAGTCAGATCCCCGCCGCCGGGGCGGACGTCCCGGGGGGCTCCACCGTCATCCTCTATCTGGGAGACGCCCAGCCCTCGGAGACGGGGACCGTCCCCGACGTGACCGGACAGACCTATGAGTCGGCCAAGAAGCTGCTGGAAAACGCCGGCTTCTTCATGCGGGCCTCCGGGTCGACGGTCTACTACGGGAACACCTCCACCGCCGAGAGCCAGAGCATCGCCGGCGGCGAGACCGCCCCCATCGGCACCATTGTGGAGGTCCAGTTCTACGATCTGGTGGAGGACGGCGCGGTGGAGCTGGAGTAGAGGTTGAGAGTGGAGAGTGAAGAGTTTAGATAGGAGATATGAGATAGGAAGTAGGAGTTATTGGGGTCCTTGCTGTCATGTAGGGCGCGGCCTCCTGGACGCGCCGTGGGCCGATGGGATCATCGGCCCCTACGGAACGTGCACCCCCGTAGGGGGCGCACATGGTGCGCCCGCCCCACCGGCGGCACCCCGCAGGCGCGCCATGGAAACAAGGCAGCGCAACGAGAACAAATTTTGGATTACGAGCGGCAGCGGGCGGAGAAACCTTCCTGCTCTTGCTCCGGTCCATCCGCGCTGCTCCGCGCGACTTCGCGCTTCTCGTTGTCACGCTCCGGCGGCTGCGCGACGCGAGGCTTCCCTCCGACTCGGGCTTAAAACAGGTCCGCTCCGCGGCCCTTCGGTTTTTCGCCCTCGCTTCGGTCCATCCTCGCTGCTTCGCACGCCTTCGCGCTTCTTATAGAGAATGAAACCAACCCTTCGAGGGGTGACTGTCATGAAGCTGAGCCAGCTGCTGGCCGGCGTCCCCCTCGCGGGGATGGAGGTAAACCCTGATATGGAAATTTCTTCCATATCATCAGACAGCCGAACCACCCAGCCCGGCGCCCTGTTCGCCGCGCTGCCCGGCGACAAGACCGACGGCGGCCTCTACATCCGGGAGGCGCTGGACCGGGGGGCGGCCGCCGTCTTGTGCGGGCGGCCCCCGGACTGCCCCGGGCCCTGGCTGCGGGCGGAGGACCCGCGGCTGGCGCTGGCCCTGATCTCGGCCAACTGGTTCGGCCGGCCGGGGGACGGCATGACCCTGATCGCCGTCACCGGCACCAACGGCAAGACCACCACCGCCAGCCTCATCAAGGAGCTGCTGGAGCGGGTGCTGGGGGTCCGGACGGGCCTGATCGGCACCAGCCGGAACATGATCGGCGCTCTGGAGCTGCCCGCCCACCGCACCACCCCCGACAGCTACGAGCTTCAGGGCCTGCTGCGGCGGATGGCCGACGAGGGGTGCGGCTATGTGGTGATGGAGGCCTCCTCCCACGCCCTGGTCCAGCACCGCACCGCCGGACTGACCTTTGCGGTGGGGGTGTTCACCAATCTGACCCAGGACCACCTGGACTACCACAAGACCATGGAGGAGTACCGCCGGGCCAAGGGGCTGCTCTTCGCCCAGAGCCGCACGGCGGTGCTCAATCTGGACGACGAGGCGGGGCGGTGGTATCGGGAGCGGGTGTCCTGCCCGGCGGTGACCTACTCGGAGAACGACGCCCGGGCCGACCTGTGCGCCCGGAACATCCGCCTGTTCCCCAGCCATGTGGAGTTCGAGGCCCTCACCCTGGGCCGTCTGGCCCGGGTCCACCTGCCCATCCCCGGGGGCTTCACCATCTACAACGCCCTGGCGGCCCTGGCCGCGGGCCTGGCGCTGGGGCTGGACCTGGGGGAGATGGCCCGGGCCATGCCCTGGGTCCACGGGGTGAAGGGGCGGGTGGAGGTGGTCCCCGTCCCCCGGGCCTTCACGGTGCTCATCGACTATGCCCACACCCCCAACGCGCTGGAAAATATTCTGATGACCGCCCGGGATTTCACCGCCGGCCGCCTGATCTGCCTGTTCGGCTGCGGCGGGGACCGGGACCGGACCAAGCGCCCCCTCATGGGGGCGGTGGTGGAGGAGCTGGCCGATCTGGCGGTGGTCACCTCCGACAACCCCCGCACCGAGGAGCCCGCGGCCATCATCCGGGACATTCTGGCGGGCATGTCCGGCGGCGGGGCGGAGGTCCATGTGGAGCCCGACCGGCGGGCGGCCATCGCCTGGGCCCTGGCCCAGGGGCGGCCGGGGGACGTGATCGTCCTGGCCGGCAAGGGGCACGAGACCTATCAGGAGATCAACGGGGTGCAGCACCCCCTGGATGAGCGGGAGGTGGTGGCGGAATTTTTCCGCGCCCCCGGCTTCCCGCAGAAAGAGACTGGAAAAGTCCCCGCGGATGTCGTATAATATCCTCCCGCGCCCGGCGATCCGGGCCCATCCCGCAAAAGAGAAAGAGGTTTTGACCATGCGATATATCCTCAGCTTCATCGTGGCCTTCGGCGTGGCCGCCATTCTGGGGCAGATTCTGATTCCCGTGCTGCGCCGGCTGAAGGCGGGCCAGTCCATCCGGGAGGACGGCCCCACTTGGCACATGTCCAAGCAGGGCACTCCCACCATGGGAGGGCTGATGTTCATTGCGGCCATCGCGGCGGCCATTCTGGTGGCCGGCTGGGAGGACCTGGGGAGGGGGAACCGGAACCACTGGTATGTGTTCGCCTTCGCCCTGGTGTTCGGGGTCATCGGCATGATCGACGACGTGCAGAAGCTGCGCCACCACGCCAACGAGGGGCTCACCGCCCCCCAGAAGTTTCTGCTCCAGCTGGCGGCGGCCATCGCCTTCACCGTCCTCATGCGCCAGGAGGGGTATCTCACCCCCAACCTGTTCATCCCCTTTGTGAACCTGACCATCCCCCTGCCCTGGGTGGTGTACATGGTGTTCGCCGCCTTTGTCATGGTGGGCACGGTGAACGCGGTCAACCTCACCGACGGCATTGACGGTCTGGCCACCGGCGTGACCATCCCCGTGGCCCTGTTCTATATGGCCGCCGCCGCCTGGTTCGGCCGGACCGATCTGGCCGTCCTGTCCGCCGCCCTGGCGGGAGGGCTGGCCGCCTTCCTGATCTACAACTTCCACCCGGCCAAGGTGTTCATGGGGGACACCGGTTCCCTGTTCCTGGGGGGGATGGTGTGCGGACTGGCCTTTGCCCTGGATATTCCCCTGGTCATTCCCATCATCGGGCTGGTGTATGTGGCGGAGGTGCTCTCCGACATCATTCAGGTGGTCTACTTCAAAAAGACCGGGGGCAAGCGGTTTTTCCGCATGGCCCCCCTCCACCACCATCTGGAGATGGGCGGCTGGAGCGAGACCAAGCTGTTCTGCGTCTTTTCCGGGCTGACCCTGGTGCTGTGCTGCGTGGCCTTCCTGGGGATCATGGACCGGTATCCCGTGTGAGAGTGGGATTAGGAATTAGGA
>CALWVX010000084.1 GCA_944385065.1 uncultured Oscillospiraceae bacterium
CATATCCTCCTGTGCGTCCATGTAGAGTTCCTTTACACTTAAGATTATGCACTCCAGCGGGCGCTGCCATACTCCATGCCTTTGCGGTATTTCTTCACGTTCTTGCTCTTGCAGTACACCACCAGCCGCACGATCACGGCACCGGCGATACCGATACACAGGTCAAACAGGTGCAGGCTTGGCAGCGGGTTGGCAAAAGCCGCCGCAAAACCATCCGCAAAATGCAGGAGCTTCCCCGACAGGTCAGCACCAGCGGCCAGCCGGTACGCCTCCCCGCATTTCGCAAACAGGTACACAAAAATCAGATACGGGAGGTTCAGGATCAGCAATTTCTTTACGTCAGGCTTCACAGTTCCAGCCCCCTTTCCTTGATTTTCTCCTTGGCCCGCTGCTTGGTCTGGGCCGCCGCCTTTTGCTTCACAGCGGACAAAACCTTGCGGATAGAGGGCCGCTGCTCCTTGGAAAGCGTCTTGGCGGTAAACTCCCGAAACGCCAGATCAAGGTTATCTGCATCCTTGGCCTTGAAAATCACAACGTAGTGGGGCGGCTGGGTGGTCTTATCTTTTCGTAAGGTAAAATCCACGCCGTATTTCTTGGCGCATGGCTTGAACGCTCCAATGTTGGCCTCGGTGATCTCAATGTTGGAGAGATCAGCCCCATGCTTTTTAAGCTGCTTTAGGCTCTGCTGGCCGTGGTGCAGCGTGTTTTTGCCCTTGGCCCGGTGTTGCAGGTACTTTTTCAGCGCCGCTTGCAGCACTTGAGCCGTGAGCTTGCCCGTTTTCATGGACAGGGCAATGGTCTTTTGAGTAACTTCTTCCTGCAATCGCATCCCTCCTTGTCAGAAAGTCAAAAGCGGCGTCTAAGGCGGAACCACCAGACGCCGCAGGTAGATATAGGTCAAATCCGCACCCGCAGGCCGGAAAGGTCGTCGGCCCGGATGCCGACAAGATACCAGTTTTCGGCCATTTCAATGCGGGTGGGCCTCCATTTGCCGCCGATCATCACGTCGAAACACTCCCCGCAATGCAGGCCGCCGTAATAGTCGGCCAGATCAAAGCGGATGTCGTAACGGTCTGTTCGCTCGTCAAAAATCAATGCGCCCTGCTTCATAGGGTCGTCCTCCTTTTCTCGTTACAGGCTTTCGCCCTCGCCGCAGGAATAGTCCGGCAGGCCGGATTTAGGCTTTCCCCAATCGGGCTGTGCCATGTCGTGCGCGACAAGGGCCGTGTAGTAGTTGGAAATGGTGCTGGGGGCGTTGAACAGCATAGCCCGCAGGTATTGTTTGATATTGCGGACTTTCGTTGTGTTCTCCCGCAGACAGTCAAGGACAAAGCGGATATGTTCGCCGGTCAGCTTCATGTACTTGGATTTCACCAGCTCGGCAGGGTAGTCGTCCCCGGCGACACGGATTGTCTTTCGGGCGGTGCAGACGGTTTCCAGCATCAGGTCTACGATTTCGTCAAGCTGTTCACGGTCAATGCTCCTGTCCTGAATGAGATAGGCATACTCGATGTTCTCCAAAATGATTTCCCGATAAATCCGTACAGCCTCATCCTTTCCTGTCCTTTTCCGTTCCGGCGGCGTAGCCGCTGCCTCGCCCTCCATAGGGGCAGGGGTCGGGGATGGGATAGGAATGGAATGGGTACTTTGTCCATCTGTAATTATTTTTTCTTTTTTTGATAAGTCAGTTCTTTGTACTTCTTTATTTAATTGCGTTGGATTTTCCGACGCCGGATTATCCGATGTCGGATTTTCCAACACCGGGTTATCCGATGTTGGATTTTCCAATACCGGGTTTTCCAATACCGGCTGTTCGTAGATGGTATAGACCATATCGGCCATTTTGCCTTTTGCGTCACGGCCCTGCTCACGCCGGATATATCCAGCTTTTTCAAGCTCCCATACCGCTGTCCTGATCGCGTCGATGCTTTCCCGGTTGATATAGGACAGTCCTTTTAGGGTATAGTCCCAATCCTCCGGCAAGGACAACATCTGCGACAGCAGGCCCTTGGCCTTTAAGGTCAGGTTCTTATTCCGCAGGTGGTGATTTGACATCACCGTATAGCCTTTGTTCTTTTCCACACGGAAAACTGCCATAGCGTTGTTCGCTCCTTTCACTGTGAATTTGACCGCTGCATAGTCGGTCAGCTTGCCCGGCTGATAGGGACACTCTGCAAACTGGCAGAATTGATATTTCCAATCCGGGCGGTAAAATCGGCAGGTGCCGCAATCCTCCGGCGCGTCCGCCCCGCCGCCGTCGTAGTGATCGAAACCGGGCTTTTCCTGCATCAGCCGTTCAAACGCCCGGTCAGGGCCGGAAGTAAATAGCATGGCGTCGCCTCCTTTCTCTATTTGGGCATAAAAAAGCGGCGTCCTGTTCTCCCATGACGGGAAAGAGGAACGCCGCGTTTACGGTGTCGTATTCAATTTATGATGTGCCGTATTTGGGGTGGCGGGTATTAGCAGTATGGTTCAGCATATATGCGGCTCAATCCGAAAGTAGTAAATTGGTAGTAAATTGAGTTCTCATATCCTGCGAAATGCCCGTATTTCCGGGGCTTTCAGCGATAACCTAAAATTTTGAAATAAAATTATTGACAAACAATAATTTCTGTGCTACACTCAGAGTCAGAAAATTATCGTTTTACAATAATTCAAGAGACGCCGCTGTTCCGCCCCGCAGAGTCGGGAGCGGGCGGCGGGAGAGACGGGAGGGAGCTGTCATGAGAGAAAATTTCCGCGTCGTCCCCATGGGGGCCGCCCTGGGCCTGCTGGCGGGTCTGGTGATCCAGCTGGTGGAGGACTGGCCTGTGTTGACCCTGCCCATCCGAGCCCTGGGGGAGGGGCTGCGGAGCCTGTCTCTGTCCGGCTTTTGGGGGAATCTGGCGGCCTGGGGGCTGGTGTTCTTCCTGTCCGCCCTGCCCCTGATCCTCCTGCTCCCCCGGCGGGGGAAGCGGCGGGGGGATGAGGACTGGCTGCTGGCGCTGACCGTCCCGATTCTGCTGGCGGGGCTGGTCCTGCTGGTCAACCCCACCTTTCTCAGCTGGGCGGACCGGACCCGCTTCCCGGTGGCCGTGGTGCTGTGCCTGCTGTCGGTGGGGGCGGCCTGGGGAGTGCTGAAGCTGCTGCGCCGGCTGGAGGGGGCCTCCCGGGAGGAGCTGGCCCGGGCCTTCTCCCTTCTGCTTCTGCTGTGCGCCGCCCTTGCCGCCTTCGCCGCCGGATTCAGCCTGGCCGGCGAGGGGGTCGGCCGGTGCCGGGAGCTCCTCCAGAGCAATGCCTCCACCCTCCCGGACTGGTGGGGCGAGGTCCTGGGGGGCGGCGCCGGGCCGAGGCGCGTCCTCTCCCTGATCGTGATCTGGGTGGTGTGCGCCCTGGAGGCCGCGCCGGGGGTGCTGGCCGCCGTGACCATGGTGTGGGGGGCCGGTCTGGCCCGTGCGCTGGGGCGGGAGAGCTTTGACCGGGAGGGGGTGGAGCTGTGCGGCCGGACCGCTTTGGCCTGCCGGGTGCTGGCCCAGGCCACAGTGGCGCTGGCGGTCTCCTCCAATCTGCTCCAGCTCCTGCTGCTGCCCCTGCTCCACACGGTCCGCCCCGCGCTGGTGCTGCCCCTGGCGTCCCTGTGCCTCGCCGCCGGGCTGATGCTGCTGTGCCGGTGCCTGCAGCGGGGGCGGGAGCTGCAGGAGGACAGCGACTCCATCATTTGAAAATTAGGAGTTAGGAGAGTGGAGAGTGGAGCGGTATCTCCTGTCTCCTCACTCCGATCTGAAGGAAAGGGGGGACGGCGTTGGCCATCCGGGTCCATCTCAGCGATATATTGAAGGAGCGGGGGATGACCGCCAAGGAGCTGTGCGCCAAGGTGGGCATCACCGAGGCCAACCTGTCCATCCTCCGCTCGGGGAAGGCCAGCGGCGTGCGCTTCCACACCATCAACCGCATCTGCTACTATCTGGACTGCGACGTGGGGGACATCCTCCGCTTCGACGGACGACTGGAGGACGGCGATGAAGAGCATTTGGAGTAAGTACCGGCCCCGGCTGCTGGGGGCGCTTGCGGTCTGCGGGGTGCTGGCCCTGCTGATGGGAAGCGGCGCGGGCAAACTGGCCCGGCCGGAGCGGCTGGCCGGGCAGGACCGGCACATCGGGTTCCAGCTGGTGTATGAGGAGATCCAGCCCCCTGACCGCAGCGTCGTGGTCGGAGAATACGACGCGGCGGAGGACCGGTATGTGTTCCCCGGCCGGGAGGGGCTCAACTGCTTTCTGGCCCTGCGCGCCGGGCCGGACGGGGAGGCGGACTTCTCCGGCTGGTCCGACATGGTGGGCGCCGAGGTCGCCCTGGACATGAGCCCGGACGGCGGGGAGCAGTCCCTCCGGGGCACCGCCTATGTGGGCCCGGTGCGGGAGGGACATAAAAGCCCGGGCGGGCTGGGCTATGTCCTCAATGCCTACTGGGTCTATCAGGCCCGGGACGGAACCGTCTATTTAAGCGGGAAGCAGCAGGGCTTCGGGGGGAACGGCGGCGTCACCCTCTCCATGGAGGAGGTCTCCGACTGGACCGTGGGCGGGAGCCGGCGGACCGACCGCCTGTCGGTGGAGTTCTCCATCCGGTGGGTGGAGCGGACCGAGAGGGTGGAGGCGGCCTGGTACGACGGGGAGGACCGGCTTTTGGCGGAGCGGGCGCTGACCATGGAGGAGATCGGGGACGGCCTGACGCTGGAGCGGCCGGAGGGGGCGGTCTGGGCCCTGATCACCGTCACCGACGCCCGGGGCGGCGTGGAGCGGGCGGCCTATACCCTGGACGGGCCCGCCGCCGCCTTCCACCGGCTGATCCGGCTGGACGAGCGTGGGAGCGGCCGGACGGCGGACCTGGTTCTGGCCTGACGGCCGCCGCCGTCCCCCGGCGGAACAGGAGAATCGAGCGGTTTCCGGAGGCGGGGATCCCCCGCCTCCGCCTGTGTTTCAGGGGGCGGGAAAAGCCGGGGTTAAATTGTGGGAAAAAATTTGGGAAAATCATTGACATTTGGGGGACAGTCGGATATAGTGTATCTCGCTATCCGTGAAAACCCGGCCCCCCGGAGGTCCGCAGCGGCGGACGCCGACCCGGGTGAATAAATCGAGGGAGCTGACAAGGTACTCAAACTTAAAGGGGGAAATGCAAATGGCCAAAGAGCTGATCCGCCTGTCTGACTGCACCATGTCCTTTGACGGCGAGGTCGTTCTGGACAAGATCAACCTGTATATAAGAGATAAGGAGTTCCTCACACTGTTGGGTCCCAGCGGGTGCGGGAAAACCACCACACTTCGGATTATTGGTGGTTTTCAGACGCCCACCGCCGGCGACGTTTTTTTTGACGGTGTGAGGATTAATGCTGTCCCGCCCCACAAGCGGGCGGTGAACACGGTGTTCCAGAAGTACGCCCTGTTCCCCCATCTGAACGTGTTTGAAAACATCGCCTTCGGCCTGCGGATTCCCAAGACTGTGGAGGAGCGGAACGCGGACGGAAAGGTGACCGGCCGCCGGAAGGAGAAGCTGTCCGAGCAGGAGATCGAGGAGCGGGTCATGGAGATGCTCCGGGTGGTCAACCTGAAGGGCTTTGAGAAGCGGCGGGTGAATCAGCTCTCCGGCGGCCAGCAGCAGCGGGTGGCCATCGCCCGGGCGCTGGTGAACCGGCCCAAGGTGCTGCTGCTGGACGAGCCTCTGGGCGCCCTGGACCTGAAGCTGCGCAAGGACATGCAGAGCGAGCTCAAGCGGATCCAGCAGGCCATGGGCATCACCTTTATCTATGTGACCCACGACCAGGAGGAGGCCCTGGCCATGTCGGACACGGTGGTGGTCATGGATCAGGGAAAGATCCAGCAGATCGGCACCCCCGAGGACATTTACAACGAGCCCAAGAACGCCTTCGTGGCCGACTTTATCGGCGAGTCCAACATTCTGGACGGCATCATGCGCGCCGACGGGGTGGTGGAGATCTTCAACCGGCGGTTTGCCTGTCTGGACAAGGGCTTTGAAAAGGACGAGCCGGTGGACGTGGTCATCCGGCCCGAGGACGTGGACATTGTCCCCGAGGACCAGGGTCAGCTGAAGGGCACCGTCACGGCAGTCACCTTCAAGGGGGTCCACTACGACACCATTGTGGACTTCTACGGCTTCAAGTGGCTGATCCAGACCACCGACTTCTGCCCGGTGGACAGCCGGATCGGCATCAAGATCGACCCCGACGGCATCCATGTCATGAAGAAGAGCCAGTACTCCGGCCTGTTCGGCGACTACTCCTCCTACTCCGAGGAGTACGACGAGATCAGCGACGCGGACTATGTCCCCGAGGAGGAAGAGGGGGAGAGCCATGAGGAATAAGCGCTCCCTCTTCGCCCTGCCCTATGTGGGGTGGATGGCCCTGTTTGTCATCGCCCCCATCATCATGGTGGTGGTCTACGCCTTCACCACCGCCTCCTTTGATCCCACCATGGCCAACTTCACCGGGATGGGAGCCTATCTGACCATCTTTCTCCGGTCCTTTCAGCTGGCCCTGGTGGCCACGGTGATCTGTCTGCTCATCGGCTATCCCCTGGCCTATGTGATGGCCAGGGAGGGCCCCGGCTTTCAGAAGATCGCCATGGTGCTGATCATGCTGCCCATGTGGGTCAACTTCCTGCTGCGCACCTACGCCTGGATGGCCATTCTGGAAAATAACGGAATCCTGAACAACTTCTTCGAGAGCATCGGCCTGTTTGACCTGATCAATTCCCTCTTCGGCACGAACATTGATCACTTCCGCATGATCCGCACTCAGGGCGCCGTGGTGCTGGGCATGGTGTACAACTACCTGCCCTTCATGGTGCTGCCCATCTACTCGGTGATTATCAAGCTGGACCACTCCCTGCTGGAGGCCGCCCAGGACCTGGGGGCCAGCTCCGCCGGGGTGTTCCGCCGGGTGATTTTCCCCCTGTCCCTGCCCGGCATTCTCTCCGGGGTGACCATGGTGTTCGTCCCCTCCGTTTCCACCTTTGCCATCTCCCAGCTGCTGGGAGGAGGCACCCACATGCTGCTGGGCAACCTCATCGAGCTGCAGTTCCTGGGCGGGGCCTACAACCCCCACCTGGGCAGCGCCATCGCCCTGGTGATGATGGTCATCGTCATTGTCTGCATGTGGATCATGAATCGCTTCGGTGAGGGCGAGGAACAGGCGGTGGTCCTATGAAAAAAGAGCGCCGCATCGGAAGCCGCCTGTTCATGGGCCTGGTCTTCCTGTTTCTGTACGCCCCTATCCTGCTGATGATCGTCTTCTCCTTCAACGACGGCAACAGCAACGTGGTCTGGCACGGCTTCTCCCTGCGGTGGTATGAGGAGCTGTTCCGGGACCGGGCCATCATTCAGAGCGTGTACACCACCCTGCTGGTCTCCCTGGTGGCCACCGTGGTTGCCACCGTGGCGGGTACCTTCGCCGCCGTGGGCTTCTACTCCATGCGCCGGCGCACCCGCTCGGTGCTGATGAACGTGAACAACATCCCCATGATGAACGCCGACATCGT
>CALWVX010000085.1 GCA_944385065.1 uncultured Oscillospiraceae bacterium
AGGCGCTGGGCATACTCGGTGATCTTGAGCATCCACTGGCTCTTCTCCTTGCGGACCACGGGGGCGCCGCAGCGCTCGCACACGCCCTCCACGACCTCCTCGTTGGCCAGCACGCACTTGCAGGAGGTGCACCAGTTCACGGGCATGGTGGTCTTGTAGGCCAGACCGTGCTTGTACAGCTGCAGGAAAATCCACTGGGTCCACTTGTAGTATTTGGGGTCGGTGGTATCCACCACCCGGTCCCAGTCGAAGGAGTAGCCCAGCATGTGCAGCTGCTTGGTGAAGTTGGCAATATTGTCGTGGGTCACCTTGGCGGGGTGAATGTGGTTTTTAATGGCATAGTTCTCGGTGGGCAGGCCGAAGGCATCAAAGCCGATGGGGAAGAGCACGTTGTACCCGTCCATGCGCTTTTTCCGGGCGATGACATCCATGGCGGTGTAGGGCCGGGCGTGGCCCACATGGAGCCCCTGGCCGGAGGGATAGGGGAACTCCACCAGACCGTAGAACTTGGGCTTGGTGGTGTCGCCGGTCTTGCAGGAGAAGGTCTTCTCATCCCTCCACCTGGTCTGCCACTTCTTTTCAATGGCGGTGAAATCGTACTTCAATCTGATCACGCTTTCCTGTATAGTTCAGCCCGAGGGCCTGCGGACAAAGAATTCCAAAGTATTATACCGGAATCCCCCTCTGAATGCAAGGGCTGTCGGGAAAAAGATTGCCGGGCCCGGCTTTTTCTTGTTTTTCCCACCCGCTTTTGGTAAGATGAGGACAGACTAACCGAAAAGAAGGTGAATCCATGCCGAACTTTGATCCCCGGGCCCTGGCGGTAATCGGGCGGCTGCACCAGGCGGGCTTCCCCGCCGCTCTGGTGGGCGGCTGCGTCCGGGACAGTCTCCTCTCCCGCACCCCTCACGACTATGACGCGGCCACCGCCGCCCGCCCGGAGCAGATTCAGGCCCTCTTTGCCGACCGCCCGCAGCACGACGCCGGCGTCCGCTTCGGAACGGTGGCGGTGGACTGGGACGGGCTGTGGGTGGAGGTGACCACCTTCCGGCGGGAGACCGGCTATGCCGACCACCGCCGCCCCGATCAGGTGGTCTTCTCCTCCCGTCTGGAGGAGGACCTGGCCCGGCGGGACTTCACCATCAACGCCATGGCCTGGGGCCCCGACGGGCTGGTGGACCGCTACGGGGGACGGGCCGATCTGGAGCGCGGGCTGGTGCGCTGTGTGGGGGAACCGGACCGGCGATTTGAAGAGGACGCCCTGCGGCCCCTGCGGGGGCTGCGGCTGGCCGCCCAGCTGAACTTCACCCTGGAGGAGGCCACCGCCTCCGCCGTCCGCCGCCATCTGCCCCAGCTGGTCCATGTGGCCTGGGAGCGCATCTGCGCTGAGTTTCTCCGGCTGATCAGCTCCCCCGGTGGGGAGCGCATTCTGCTGGAGTTCCCCCAGGCGGCCGTCCAGGTTCTGCCCGAGCTGGGGCCGGCGATAGGCTTTGACCAGCGTAATCCCCACCACCGCTTTGACGTCTATTCCCACTGTGTCAGAACCATGGGACAGGTCCTCCCCTCCCCCGCCCTGCGGCTGGCCTCCCTGCTCCACGATGTGGGCAAGCCGGAGACCTTCTCGCTGGACGAATCCGGCACAGGCCACTTCTATGGCCACGACCGGGCGGGCGCCCCGCTGGCCGACCGGGCTCTGGAGCGGCTGCGCCTTCCGCGGGCCGACCGGGAGCGCGTCGTTCTTCTGGTGAAACGGCACCATCTTCCGGTGGAGGACAGCCGCCCATGGGCGGGCCGGTGGATCAACCGCCTGGGGGCGGAGGCGCTGCTGCAGCTGCTGGCTCTGGAGCGGGCCGACGGGCTGGCCTGCGGGACGCCTCCCGTCCCGGAGCGGCTGGCGCTGCTGGAACGGGCGGAGGAGCGGGTCCGGGCTCTGATGCAGGAGGGGGCCTGTCCCACGCTGAGAGATCTGGCGGTCAACGGCCGGGACGCTCTGGCTGCAGGACTGGAGGGTCCGGCGGTAGGCGCGGCGCTGCGGGATCTGCTGGACCAGGTGTGCCAGGGGATGCTGCCCAATGACCGTCCGACCCTTCTGAACGAGCTGCGCCGTCTGGCAGGGGGGATGTGAAAAAAATATCACATTCCCCCTTGACATTTGATTTTTAATGTGGTATATTTCGCTCATAAGATAAAAATATATCACATTGAGCGTAAAATTTATCACAAGGAGGTCCTATCATGAAACATTCCTTCAACTACATGGGCCTGCTGGCCCTGCCCGCTCTGGCCGCCCTGCTGTACTTCCCCACCGGGAACACCGACTTTGTCGGTTTTCTGGGCTTCGCCTACTTCATCCGATACTTCTGGGTAAACCCGGATGAGCTGTTCCTGCTCACTCTGCGCCGGGCGGCCACCGGAGCGTTCGTCCTGGAGGTGGCCCTCTTCCCCATTCTGATGCTGATCCGCTACCTCCTGGCTCCGGCGGCCAATCCCATTCCCTTCGCCCTGGGACTCAGCTTTGCCGCCGCCGTGATCTACTTCTGCCTGTACCACACCTGGCTGGAGTGGAGAGAAATGAGGGGTCTGGAATGAAGCTGAAGACCCGCATCCGGGAGCTGCGGGCCCGGGACCGGCTCAGCCAGGAGGAGCTGGCGCAGAAGGTAGGGGTGCGCCGGGAGACCATCGGCAACCTGGAAAACGGCCGGTACAACCCCTCTTTGAAGCTGGCCATGGACATCGCTCAGGTGTTCGGCACCACCGTGGAGGATATTTTCACCTTTGAGGCGGAGTAAAGGACCGCCCCGGGCAGCTGCCCGGGGCGGTCCTCCGCGTCTATGTCTTTCCGTGCCGCAGAGCGGCCTTCCAGGTGTTCTCCAGCAGCATGGCCCGGATCACCGGCCCCACGCCGCCGGGCACCGGGGCAATGTATGAGGCCCGAGGAGCCACCTGCTCCCAGACCACATCGCCGCACAGCTGCCCCCGGGCGTCCGGGGTGAACGCGGCGTCCACCACCACCGCCCCCTCTTTCACCCAATCGGCGGGGATGAGCCCCGGCCGACCGGCGGCGGTAATCAGGACGTCCGCCTGCCGACACGCCCCCGCCAGTCCGGGCGCCTCGGCCTGACAGACGGTAACCGTGGCCTCTCTCCCAAGCAGGAGTATGGCCTGCCGCCGCTCTGACAGATCGGAGCGGCCCACCACGACGCACCGCCTGCCGGTCAGGTCCACCCCGTACTCCTCCAGCAGGCGCACCACACCCCCCGGAGCGCAGGGCCAGAAGGCGGGAGCCCCTGCCATCAGTCCGCCCAGACTCACCGGATTGAGACAGTCCACATCTTTGTCCGGCCGAATGGCCGACAAAACCGCCTGTTCCCCCTGGCCGTCCGCCAGAGGAAACAGAACCTGAATCCCGTCCATGTTCTCCCGGCCGTTGAGAAATTCCACCAGCCCGGCCAGCTCCTCCCAGCCGAGCTCCCGGGGCAGACGGAAGGTATCGCAGTAGATGCCGCACTGTCGGCAGTCCCGTTTCACGCTTTTCTCCCAGCGCTGGCTGACTGGGTCGTCCCCCAGAGCCACCAGAGCCAGCCCGGGGCGGTCGGACATATGCTCCGTCCGCTCCCGCACCTGGTCCAGGATTCGGGCAGCCAGGGACTTTCCCTCCATGATTGCCGCCGGCACGGTCACGCCTCCCCGGCGCCGCCGCCGTCTCCGCCGGAGTCTTTCTCGGGGGCGGACTCCTTTTTCTCCCCGGCGGTCTGCTCCGTCTGTTCTTGTACGGGGGCGGCCTCCTTCGCCTCCCCCGCCGCCGCGGCGGCCAGACGGTCCACAAACAGATTGCCCCACCGGTCCGTCCGCCGGATCATCATCCACAGCAGAATGGCTCCCGCCGCCAGAGCGGAGACGGCGGCCAGCAGCTGGGAGGTGCGGATGGGCACCCCGAACAGCTCCAGGCCGAAGAAATACAGGCTGTCGGTCCGCAGTCCCTCGATCCACGCCCGGCCCAGGCCGTACCAGAACACATAGAAGAGGAAGCACTGTCCGTCGTACCTGCGCCGTTTTCCCAGGAAATAGACCAGGATCAGGCCCACAAAGTTCCAGGCGGACTCATAGAAAAAGGTGGGATGTACCCCCAGCGATCCGCTGAGGATGGCCTGTGCCCCCGCCTCGTCCACATAGCCGTGGCGGAACATATAGGAGGCGATGGTGTCCCCGCACATGCGCCAGGGCAGGGCTGTGGCCGAACCGAAGGCCTCCACGTTCATAAAGTTGCCCCAGCGGCCGATGAGCTGCCCGATGAACAGGCCATGGACGCCCAGATCGGCAAAGGCCAGAAAACTGAGCTTTTTCACATGGCAGAAAATCAGCAGCACCACCGCCGAGGAGAGAATGGCCCCGTAGATGGCCAGTCCTCCGTCCCCATAGTTGAGGATCAGTCCCCAGTTCAGGGAACCGTCGGCGTTTTTGTAGTAATCCAGATTGAAGATCACATAGTAGGCCCGGATGGCCACCAGGGCCGCCGGCACGGCAAAGAGCATCAGATCCACAATATTATCCTGGGTGATGCCGTACCGCTTTCCCCAGCGGGTGCAGAGGGCCACCGCCAGGAGAAGGCCGGACACGATGATGATGCCGTACCAGTAGATGGGGCGGCCCAGAAAAATGATTGCCACCCGGTTCAGGTCAAACTCCAGCCCCAGGCCCGGGAAAAAGACGTGCTGAACCGTCTCCGGCCCGGGCAGGGCGATCAGATTCTGCAGAAACTCCAAGGCAGTCACGCCCCTTTGGGCCGCACCACGGACAGGGCGGTGCGCTCCTGCGTGATCCAGGCGGCGATCATGGCCTCCGCCTCGGCCTTTTCAATGGTCTGGAACAGCCGGGCAAACTCCAAAAAGTCAGTGCCGGCAAAGAAGGCCTGTGCCTGACCCACGCACAGATTTTCAAAGGAATTCAGCCCCCGTACCTTGTTGCCGTAGACTCCCTTTTTCACCCGCTGCCACAGGGCTCCGTCCAGCCCCTCCCGGCCCACGCGGGCGGCCTCGTCGGCCACCGCCTGCCGCACCGCCTCCGGGTCCCGGGACTCGCCTCCGGCGCACAGGAAGGCGCAGCCGGGGTAGCTCTCATAGCCATAGGAGAAGCTCTGGTTGATCAGCCCCTCCCGGTACAGCCGGGCGTACAGCGCAGTGGAGTTGCCCAGCAGGGTCTCCAGGGCCAGCTCCCCCACCAGCTGCTGGCGCAGCCGGTCCTCCCCGGTCAGAGCGGGATCCCCCTTATAGCCCAGCTGGAAAATGGGAGTGGACACCTCCATGCGCTCCTCCACCAGATTCCGGGCTGCCCGGGGCTCCTCTCTGGGGCCGTAATCCTTGGCGGCAATGGGTCCCGCCTGGGCAGGCAGGATTTCCCGGGCCACGGCGCAGATGTGCTCCGGGTCCACCGGTCCGGCCACGCACAGAACCATATTGGCCGGGTCATAGAACGCCTTGTGGCAGGCGTACAGCGTGTCGGCGGTGATATGGGAGATAGACTCCACGCTGCCCGCCACGCTCACCCGGACCGGGTGGGTGCGGTACAGGGCGGCCATCAGGTTCATGAACACCTTCCAGTCCGGATCGTCCTCGATCATCCCGATCTCCTGGCCGATGATGCCCTGCTCCTTGTCCACGCTCTCCTGGGTGAACCAGGGGATGGAGACAAAGGAGAGCAGAATGCGCAGGTTCTCCTCGAACTTCTCAGTGGACTCGAAGTAGTATCCGGTAATGGCGTTGCTGGTAAAGGCATTGGGGCTGGCCCCGTTGGCGGCCAGCTCCTGGAGGGCGTTGCCGTCCTTGGTGTCAAACATCTTGTGCTCCAGAAAGTGGGCCACGCCGGCCGGCGTGTCGTGCCACTCCCCGTCCAGGCAGAAGCGCATGTCCATCCCGCCGTAGTTGGTGGCAAAAAAGGCATAGCCCTTCTGAAACTCCGGCTTGGGGAACACAAACACGTTCAGGCCGTTGCCCATCTTCTCGCGGTACATGGTCTCCCCCACCTGGGTAAACTCCAGCTTTTCCATGGCTTATGCCTCCTTTCCCTTCAGGAAGTAGATGGTGTCCAGCTCCAGCCGCTGGGCCGAGCGGGCCACCTGCTCCCGGGTCACGGACTCAAACCCGGCGCACAGCTCCTGGATGGTGGTATCCAGACCGGCGGCCGCCTGGCCCAGCCAGAAGTCCTCCTGCCGCCCCTGGTCGTCCAGCGTGGCTATATGGCCGCCCATGAGGGTGTGCCGGGCCCCCTCCAGCTCCCAGTCCTCGATCTCACCCCGGCGGATCGCCTCCAGCTGGGCCAGGATCTCGTCCTTTGCCGTCTGATATTTGTCAAACTCAATGCCGGAGGACACCAGAATCAGGCCCTTCATCTTCTCCATGGTGGAGCTGGCGTAATAGCACAGGGACAGCTTTTCCCGCACGTTGAGAAACAGCTTGGACAGGGTGGTCCCCCCAAAAATGGCGTTGCACATGGTCAGGGCGGGGTAGTCCTCCTCCCAGCAGGTCTGCCCTCCGGTGCGGAAGCCCAGGGCCAGCTTGCCCTGGGTCACATCCATGGCCTCCTCCACCAGCCGGGGCTCCGGCCCGGCGGCAAGGCGCACCTCACAGTCCGGGTCCACCCGGTCTTCATTCACCGGCAGTCCGGCCAGAGCGGACCGCAGCGCAGCCTCCACCCGCTCCGGGTCGGCCGAGCCGCAGTAGTACACCTCGATCCTGGCCTGGGACAGCAGATGCTGATACTGCTCCCACAGACTCCGGGGCGTGACGGCGGCCACCGTCTCCTCGTCCCCCAGCTTGTCCACCCCAAAGGCCTCGTACCGGCACATCTCCTGGGTGAGGCGCATGGTGGCGTAGGTGCGCTTGTCGTTGACCTGCGCCCGGATCCGGTCAATGAGGTTGGCCTTCTCCCCCTCGGTGTAGTCCGGGCTGAACACTCCGTCCTGCGTGCAGGGGTTCAGCAGCAGCTCACCCAGCAGGGCGGCCGCGCTCTCCAGCAGCTTCTCCCCCTTCAGGGTATAGGCGTCGTCCAGAAAACTGGCTGCGAAGCCCACGCTTTGGGTCTCCCCCTTTTTCCGCACCACCGGCTCGATGGCTCCGCCGTACAGCTCGTCCAAAGCGGCGGACAGGGTCTCCATGTCCGGGTGGACGGCAGTTCCCCGGCGCAGGACATAGGGAATCAGGGCGTTGACGCCGGCGCTCTCCCGCTTCAGCGGGGTCATCAGCGTGACGGACCAATAGGCGCTTTTGAACTTCTGGGTGTGGACTGCCCGCAGCCACACTCCGGGACTCAGCTCCCGGCGCTTGATTTGAGACATAGTCGCAATTCCTTTCCCGGCGGCCGGAGCTGTCCGTCCGCCGTCAAAACGGTCCTTTGTATCATATCACGATTGGCCCGGGAACGCAATCCAAATCGCGCCGTCCGGCCTGCTTCGCGCCTTGTAATATTAAATGCGAAAGAACAAACACCACGTCGAACGACGGGTGCAAGTTCTATCGCATTTATTTT
>CALWVX010000086.1 GCA_944385065.1 uncultured Oscillospiraceae bacterium
CAAAACCCGCCGCCGTCCCCGGCCGCCGGGCTTTTCCCCTCGCTCCGGTCCAGGCTCCCCTGTTCGGGGATTCGGCGCTTATACGGTAATATGCGCTGTCAGCCAGATCTGGTTGAGGCCGTGGGCCACCGTGAACGAGAAGTCCACCAGGCACCGGGAGGCGTCCTCCGGGTCGGCGGACACCGCCACGTCCCCATAGCTGGTGATGATCTCCCGGGCCAGCTTGTTCTCCAGCTCCAGCACCACCTGGGCCCGGATGGCCCCCCGGCTCTGCTGGGTGTTCTTGGCCCGGCGGAACTTGGCCCGCAGCGAGGCGCGCAGGCTGGGGATCACGTCATCCACCACCCGAATGGTGGTCAGATCCCGCCAGGTGGCATCCGCCGTCTCTCCGGTGGCGGTGCGGGTGGTCACTCCCCGCACCACGCTCACCACGCCCCCCACGCTCTCCACAGGGGTGACGCCGCCCAGAATCAGCAGGTCCAGATCCCCGTCTCCATACCGCTGAGAGACCCCGTTCAGTCCCCGGAGCACCGCTCCCCCCAGGGGGACGGCGGGATCGCTCTCTCCGGCCAGAGCGCCGGCCACGGCGGCGGCCAGCGCCAGCCCCGACAAGCCCTCGCCCGCCCCGTCCAGCCCGCCGGGGGCCGTCAGCACCACCCGCTCGCTGTTGAGCGCCTTGGCCCGGGCGATCAGACTGCTCACGCTCTCTCCCTTGGCCCCGGCCACCACGGCCAGCCGCTCCCGCCGGGCCTCCGAGGCGGCCGCCGCGCTGTCCCGCAGGGCCTGCTGCACCTCCTCGTCGGTGCTGTCGCAGATCACCAGGGCGATGTCCTCCGTCTCGGCCAGCAGATCAAAGGCGTCCTGATACCCCTCCACGTCGGCCGCCGGCACCGCCACCACCCCCGAGGCCCCGTTGGCCAGCGCCAGCCGGATCAGCTCCGCCATATCCTCCGCCCCGCCGGAACCAAAGGCGGTTACCGCCTGGTCATAGCTGGTGATGGTCTGGGCAACGCCGGCGGAGGCCACCGTATTGATGCCCGCCAGCCCCACCAGCCGGCCGGAACCGCTGCCGCTGACCACTGTGGACGCGTCATAGGAGGAGTAAACCCCCGGACGCTGATGTACCGTAATGCTCATGGCTTGATCACTCCCCGCAATTTAAAGTCTGTAAAGGCCCCTTCTGTCCGGGCCGCGGCGCACAGGCACGCTTCGCACACCGCCTGAACCGGCCGCATCAGCCGCCGGCTGTCCGGATCAAAGGCCGTCTGCCCGCAGGAGAACCCCTCCACATGGAGGTCCTCGGGGCCGCCCAGAATCAGCGCCCCGGCCAGGGCGTCAAACTCCACCTGGATCATCTGCTCGTCTCCTCCTTCCGGCGCGTAGATGTCCAGTCCGAAGGTGAGTCTGGCCCTGCGGCCGTACCACTCGCTCCACCGGCCGCTCTCCCGGTCATACCGCTCCCCCAGATAGTCCTGAAAGCCCGCCGGCCCCGCCTGACAGCCCCGCAGGGAGATAACGGCCAGCGCCGTCTTCTGTTCCCCGCGCAGGGCGGCGGGCCATGCGGCGGCCGCGTGGACGCCCTGGCCGGTCAAATAGTCCACCATGCTCCGGCAGATCTGCCGGATTCCCTCGTTCATGCCGTCACCTCATCTCTGGGAGAGAGCACCGCCCACCAATAGGGGCAGATTCCCTCCCCCGCCCGGTGGGCCCGCCGGACCCGGAACTGCTCCCCCCGCCACTGCACCAGCGTCTCCTGATCCAGGGGGTGTCCGGCCGGTCCCAAATACAAAAACCGCTCCTGCCGGCTCACCCCCAGAGGAGTGGGCTCCCGCTGCGCCCGGCTCTCCTCCAGCACCGGCTGGACAAAAGCCCGCAGGGTGACGCTCTCCTCCCCCCGGAGCAGGGTGACCGTCTGTCCGTATCGGGCCAGAATCCCGTCCCACTCCCGTACCATCACCCTCTCACCCCCTGAAAACAAAATCCCGTGTCTCCCAGCCAGGGGGACAGAATCTCCTCCGCCTGGGCCCGGCGGCCTCCCGCCCCCGGCCCGCTCCCGGCCTCCCGCCGGATGGTCAGATCTCCGGCGGTGAACGCCGTCACTCCCCGGTCTTCTCCCGCCGCCCCCTCCAGGGCATCCAGCGCCATCATGGCGGCGGCCAGGGGAAAGGCGGGGCCGCAGTCCTCTGGACTCACCCCGGCCCGCAGTCGGGCGGCCAGCCGGACCTGCACCGCCCGGACCAGGGGGAGCAGCAGCTCCTCCTGGTCCTCTCCGGCCCCCATGCTGCGGCACAGGGCCATGATCTCCTCGGTCATGCTCAGACCTCCAGCACCCGGCTGGCCTCGGGAAACACCGTGGCAAAGCCGCTGATCACTGTGACGGCCGCCCGCTCCAGCTGCCGGTCGATCAGCTTGTCATACTCCACCGTCACGTCGCTGCCCTGCACCATCTCCAGGGCGAAGCGCCGATCCAGGCCGATGGCGGTCCCCTCGGGCAGCACGCTGGTGCGCAGCAGCGCGGCCCCCAGGGGGGTGGTCAGCTTGCCGGTCCCCTGGAAATTCAGCCCGGTAAGGGGGTTCTGGAACTCGGGGAGCTTCAGCATGCTCACCAGCACGTCTCCCGAGACCAGAAGCGCGTTCATCTCATAGGGGTCGAACTTGGCCCAGAAGTCCACCAGATCATCATACGTCAGGGTTCCGGTGGTCTTGACCTGGTCCTTGGCGGCGGCGTTGTTGTTGCCGTCCCCGTTGATCAGCACGTCCACCGCGTCCTCCAGCTGGGTCCGGGCGATGTGGGCGCCCATCTGCCGCAGAGTGACCGAGAACAGATCCAGCTTCTGATACCGCACCGCCTCATAGCTGGCCACCAGCATTCTCCCCCGCTTGCGCAGCTTGACCAGATTGGACTGGACCTTGATGGTGGTGGAGGGAATCTGGGCCCCCTCGTCCACCTGGCGCAGTTCCTTCTCATCCCCGCCCGCGTCCGCGGTGATGGAGCGATAGTCCAACCCGTCAAAGCGGGTGACGGCGGCGGTGATGTGGGGCAGCAGATTGCCCTCCTCCATCCCCTGCCGGACGGTTCTGGCCAGGTACTCGGGGAAAAGCACCGCCGAGTCGGCGGTGCGGAAGAACTTCTCCACCACGTCGCTGCCCGCGCCCTTCACCTTGATGTCAAACCGCTTCAGCTGCCGCTGAAAGGCGTCCAGCCCCTCCAGGCTGGTCCCCTTGTACCGCTCGCTGGGATCCTGGCTCTCCAGCACCTGGGTAAAGGTGCGGCCCGCCTCCTGATACATCCCCTTGTCCAGCTTCAGGTTGTCGTACGCAAATGCCATACGCTCACGCTCCTTCCATTTCTCACAGAAGCAGGACGGCTGTGCCGTCCGACTCCACGCTGACCACCAGGGCGGACACCCCGGCCGGTGCCGGGATGATCACCTCTCCGCCCTCCTCCGGCTCCACCGGGGCGTTCTCCGCCGCCTTCACACCTCCTTGGCCGTCGGCCGCCAGCCAGACGCGGCCCACGTTCAGGGAGCCGGTGTAGGTCACCTCCACAAAGCCCGCCACCTGGACGCCCGCCGCCCCCGCCCGGGGCTCCAGCGCCACGCCGCAGAACCGATCTCCGGCGGAACAGGGGGCCACCGCCCCGTTTCCGCTCACCTTGACCACCTGTCCGCCCTTTACGCCTTCGCCGGCGGCAAAGGTGGCCACGACGGCGCCGATGCCGTCAAACGAGATTTTGCTCATTTCCACTCCTCCTTATCTTGTTCGGGACACGGCCCTGCCGGGCCGCCCCTCCGCTCACACCAGGAACGCCCGGTCTCCCTCCCGGGGCTGCGCCCCCTTCTCCCCATAGGACAGCTGGGTTCTCACCGGATAGCGCTCCCCCGCCCGCCGGGCGAAAGAGGCCGTCAGCGCCTCCAGCTCCCCCTGCGTCAGCTTGTCCGCCGCCGACCGGAGCACCGCTTCCTCCAGCTGCCCGTCGGCCAGCATGGCCTGCCGCACCAGCTCGCCCCGGAGCAAGCCCAGGTACTGCCGGCCCAGCTCGGCCTGCTTCTCCAGCTCCTCCAGCTCCCGGGCCCCGCCGGGATCCCGGGCGGCCAGCTCCCGCCAGCCCCCGGCGCTCTTGACCACACCCGCCATGGGCTGGGCAGGCACCGCCACAAAGGAGAACTCATAGGCGTCCCTGGCCCCCTCCAGGGCGGCGTAGCACAGCCTTCCGTCATACCGCCGCCCCTTCTGGTGGCTGCACCCGTCCTCGCCCCAGGGCCGGCCGCAGATGGAGCACACCGCCCGCTCCACGGCGCAGCCCACGCTGACTTCTTTCTTGATGCCTCCCTCGATCTCGGCGATCAAGTCCCGGTTGGCCTGGGTGCGCACCATATAGGCGTACCCCTTCAGCCAGCAGTACTCGTCCCCGGCCCGGGTCAGCCGCCCCGGCTCCCGGACCACTTCGGTTTTGTAAATGCGGGCGGCCTGTCCCCGGGCCGACCACTGGTGGTCAAAGATGCCGCTCTTCCCCTCAAACAGCCCGGCCAGTCCCTCCAGCGTCTCCAGGGAAAACCGCTCCCAGTCCCGGTCGATCTCGTTGTCGCACAGCCGCACGGAAAAGGCGTACAGCTCCTCCTCCTTCAGCGGCCCGCGGGCCAGCCGGCCGATCCGCTCCAGATCGTCTCCGGTCAGTTCAGCCCGCTGGCCTCCCTCCGCCTCCTTGCATCGGTTCATGTCGTCTCCTCCTCTGTTGATTCGTTCTGCCGCCGGAGCTGCTCCGCCTGGGCCCGGTAGAGCCCCGCTCTGGCCTCCTCCACCTCATCCTGCAGATTGATCTCGTCCCACACGATCTCCACCCGCCGGTCAAAGCCGTGCAGCCCCAGCCACAGCTCGGCCACCCGGCTCAGGGCGGGCTCCACGCTGCGGCGGATGGCGGTGATCTCGCTGGTCAGCAGGTCGGCCTGCTGGGCGCTCATCCGCTCGGTGGACGACCAGGACAGCCCCAGCATAAAGGGCGGGATGCCCGTCCGGGCCACCAGCTGCTCCAGAATCTGCCGCACCGGCACCTGGCTGTCCAGTATCTGATTGTCCGCCCCGATCACCCGGATGTCCACATCGCCCACGGCCACAAAATCCCGCACGCTGCCCTCCCGTCCGGCCTGCATGGCCGAGGACCACTCCTGGGCCAGCACCCGGCACCGCTCCTGGGCAAAGGCCTCCTCTCCCTCTCCCGGTCTGCAGATCACGGCAAAGCGCAGGTTGCCCGCCCGCTCCCAGTTCTGCCCGGTGGCCTGAAAGATCTTCAGCAGAATACCGGCCAGAAAGGGCATGGACCGCAGCAGGGATACGCCGCAGGGCTCGTCCCCCGTGGGCTGGAAGGGGGTGAACAGCAGCAGCTCCTGCCAGGGCAGCTCCCGCTCCTCCCCCGCGCCCCTCCGGCACAGGCGGAACTCCAGCGGGCTGTCCCCCAGCTTCACCTCCACCTGTTCCGGATCGGCGCACAGCAGGGCGGCAATCCGGCTTCCCGTTCCATCCAGAACGATCTCTCCCACCGCCCGGCCGCAGGTGAACAGATCGTCCAGATACCGGTCCAAAAAAGACTGGACCCCCCTCTGGCCCCAGCCGGTCTCCACCGTCCGGAAAAATTCCTCCAGTCCCTCCTGGGCCCGGCTGTCCCGGCTGCGGACGGTCACGCCGCCGCACAGCCGCACCAGCTTCCAGATGGCGGCGTCCACAATGGGCACCCCCTCCCGGATGGCCCGATACAGGTCGGCCTCTCCCGCGCGCAGGGGCACATAGCGGTCCAGCGCCCCAAAGGGATGTCCGTCGCCCCGGCGCACCTGCACCACCGGGGCGGGAGGCTCCTTCTTTCTGCGTTCCCACCACTTCAACCCGTTTCTCTCTCCTCTCTCTGATGACTGAAAAGCGCCGATTCTCCGCGCTCCCGGCATAAACTCCGCCTGCCTCCGCCCGCGCCTAAAAGCTCCGCCGCTCCACGCTTCCGGCGTAAAATCCGCCTGCCTCCGCTCTCGCCGCCACCGTGGCGGCGAAGTACCGGATTTCATCCATGGCGTGGTCGTGCTCTTTTTTGACCTTGTCCTGTCCCTGGCTGTCCTCGTCCCAGCGGTACAGGCCGAATTCCCGGATCGCGTCCCGGCATCCCCGGCAGATCACCAGCTTCCCGCTCTTCAGCAGCCGGGCGGTGAGCCGGATGCCGGAGAGCACCTGGTTGTCCGCTTTCCTCACCCGCCATCCCCGCCGCCGCAGCGTCTCGCAGAAGCTGGCCGCCGACGGGTCGGCGATCACCGCCCGGATCTTCCGCCCGCCGGCCAGGGCCTCCAGGGCGTCGGCGTGCTCCTCGTCGGTGCGCTGCCGCCGCTGGGCCCGGGCGTCGTAATAGTGCTCCGCCACCCGGTACCACACCCCGTCCCGCAGCCCCCACAGTCCCATGGAGGTGGGGTTTGCCGTGCCGTAGTCACAGGAGATATACCACTGCTCCATCTCTCCCTCCGGCACATCCCGGAGCAGGCTCTCGTCAAAGAAGTCATAGACCAGCCCCTCGGCGGCCACCCACTCTCCCAGCACGAACCGCCGGTAGAACGTCCCCTGAAACAGGGCGGCATACCGCGCCCGCACCGCGGGGGAGAGCCCCGGATTGTCCTCCATGGTGAAGTGGAGGCGCAGGGCGTTCTTCTCCTCCGCCCTGGCCACCCACTCCTGATAAAACCAGTGGGCGGGGGACTCCGGGTTGCAGGAAAACCACAGTCTGCTCTCCGCCACCGAGCACCTGGCCAGGGTCTGCTCCACAAAGGATCGGGGCATCAGCGCCGCCTCGTCCAGCAGCGCCCCCGCCAGCGTGATCCCCTGGATCAGCGCCGCCGCGCTCTCGTCTCTGCCCCCGAACAGATAAAAGGTGTTGCGCCTGCCCCCCAGCCTCACCTGAATCAGGTTCTGGGACAGCTTCTGTTCACAGCGAAACCCCATTTTCTCCAGAATGGGCAGCAGCTCAGACAGCAGGTTTCTCCGCACCGACCGGATGGTCCGGCCGCACAGGGCGAAATTCCGGTCCTGAAAGCTGCACATGGCCCAGCAGAAAAAGGACAGGCCGAGGCAGAGAGTCTTTCCGCTGCGCACCGCCCCGTCGCAGAGGATGGCCTGCCTGTCCCGGTCGGGGGACCCGGACCGCCACCAGGTGAGCACCCGTCTCTGCTTGGGGGAAAACCTGATCGCCTCCATCTCTTACCTCTCCTGCCCCTCCATGGCCTGAAGGAAGCGGTCCACCTGCTCCTCTCCGCTGTGGTCGGCGGCGTCCAGCAGCCGCTCCAGCAGCCGGGCCCGGTCGGCAAACTTCAGCTCGATCACCCCGTTGCTCCCCCGCTTGAACTCGGT
>CALWVX010000087.1 GCA_944385065.1 uncultured Oscillospiraceae bacterium
GTCACCATCCTTCTGGTGGAGCAGAACGCCAATATGGCGCTGAAATGCGCCGACGTGGGCTATGTGCTGGAGACCGGCCGCATCACGCTCACCGGTTCCGGACGGGATCTGCTGGCCAACGAGGACGTCAAAAAAGCCTATTTGGGCACCTGAACATTTTCAATGCTCCCGCCCCAACAGGGGGCGGGACCATTGATCTGTCACGTAAAAACAGCCCCGCCGGCACAAGCCGGCGGGGCTGTTTTGATGGTAAAACCTCTTTTCTGAACCTGTCCGGGGCGACCGCTCAGCCCAGATTCAGCTGGACCTTCTGGCCGCCGCTGCGGTAGTACAGAGTCAGGTCGGTGAAGTAGTAGAGAGGATCAGTCCGGCTTCCGTTCACCCGGATTTCAAAATGCAGGTGATTGCCGGTGGAGCGGCCGGTGGTCCCCACATAGCCCACTACCTCTCCCTGACTTACCGTCTGGCCCTCGCTCACCGCCCGGCTGCTCATGTGGGCATAGAGGGTGGAGGTGCCGTCGCTGTGGGAAACCACCACATAGTTGCCGTAGGACCAGGCGCTGCCCGAGCCGTACACCGAGGTGGTGACCACGCCGCTCTTGGAGGCATAGATGGGGGTCCCCCGGGCGGCGGGAATATCAATGCCGGTGTGGTTGCCGGGGCGGCCGGTAATGGGGTCCTGCCGGCTGCCGTACAGGGAGGACAGGGTGTTGAGGCTGGCATCCAGGGGCCACAGGAAGCCGGACTCGCTCTGAACGTTGCTGATCTGTGCGGACATCTGCCGCTCCAGCTCTCGAATCTGCTCGTCCACGGCGTCTGCGGCCCGCTGAAGCTCGGCCTCCATGGACTCCAGCTGGTCCTCTTGACTGCTGATCTCGGCAATGACCTGGTCCACCTGGGCCTCCTGGGCCTCCAGCTCATCCTGAGCGGCCTGCCGCTCCTGCCGCGCCGCCTCCTGGGCAGCCCGGGCCTCCTCCACCTCGGCCCGCTCCTGCTCCACCTGATCCTGAAGCGCCTGAAGGGCCTCAATCACGCTGTTGTCATAGGCGATGATCTCCTCGATCATCATATAGTTGTCCAACAGATCGGAAAAATCGGTGGAGGAAAACAGGACCGACCAGTAGGAGATTTCTCCCTGCTCCTCCATCGCCCGCACCCGGCGGCAGAACAATTCATACTGCTCCTGCTCCTGGGCCTCCGTCTGCTCCAGCTCGGCGTTTTTCTGGCTGATCAGCTCATCGTAGGCTAGGATCTGTGCGTCCATGTTGTCGATCTCCGCCTGGATAACCTCGATCTGTTCTTCCAGCAGCCGCTTCTGCTCCAGCGCCTGGCTCTTATCCGCCTGGACCGCCTCCAGCTGGGCCTGAATCTCCGCCTTCTGAGCGTCCAGATCGCTGGCGTCCTGACGCAGGGCGTCGATCTGGTCCTGAGTTGCGGCTGAGGCGGAAATCACCGCCGACGGCCCCGTCAGAGGAATCAAAAGGGCCAGGGACAGGGCCGCGGCCAGAATTGCTTTTGCGCGTTTTTTCATGGGTGTGCCTCCACTCTCAGCTATACAGGACAATATCCGCCAGGATAGGCAGGAGCAGAAGCACCACCATCACACAGGCCATGATTCCCATTATAATCCGCTGCGTCTTTTGCCGCTTCATCTCTGCGCCTCCTTACACCTGCAGGAATTTCCGAATCGCCACCAGAGAACCGCCCACACCGATGAGCGCTCCCACGCCGCAGAACACCGGCAGAATCGTGCCCACCATAGAGGTATAGGGGATCATGGTCACCAGGGACAGGCCGTTGCCCTGGACGATCACGCTGGCCACCATCTGATACAGCCCCCACTGGAGGAAGAAGGCGACCAGAGAACCGGTCAGCCCCAGCACCATTCCCTCCACCACAAAGGGCCAGCGGATAAAACCGTCGGTGGCGCCGCACATCTTCATGATGGCGATCTCGTCCCGGCGATAGAAGGTGGCCAGCTTGATGGTATTGGCAATGATGAAGAGAGAGACCACCAGCAGGATCCCGATCAGCACCAGGGCCACGCCGGTGGCGATATTGCGCACCAGCACAAATCCCTCGGCGATCTCCACCGCGGCCACCACCTCGCCCACGCCCTCCACCTGTTCCAGGTCGGTCATAGTCTGCGCCATCAGCTCGATGTCCTCAATGTGGACATAATAACGGTCCCGGAGCACGTCATCCGGCAGGTCCTCCAGAATTTCCACGTTGCCCCGGTCCTGCTTGAATTCCTCCAGCGCCTCCCCCCGGGTCATAAAGGTGACCCCGGTGACATTGGGCACCTGGAGCAGCGCCGGCTCCAGCGCGCGGGCGCTCTCTTCCGTATAGGTCTCGTCGATGTACACCGCGAGCTCGTTTTCGCTCTCCAGGTCTCCCAGCATATTGTCCAGGTTGACCGCCAGCAGGGTGAAAGAACCCATAATCAGCAGACAGGCCACAATCATGCACACCGCGGCAAAGGACATAAAGCCGTGGGTGAAGATGGAGTGAACGCCCTCGCTGACAAAGTATCCCGTGTCAAATTTTCTCGCCATTGTAGTACCCGCCTGTTCCGTCGCTGATGATCCGACCGTTTTCGATGGCCACCACCCGCTTGTCAAAGCGGTTGACCAGATTTTTTTCATGGGTAACCACCAGCACCGTGGTCCCCAGTTCGTTGATCTTCTCCAGCAGAATCATGATCTCCAGGGACCGCTGGGGGTCCAGATTGCCGGTGGGCTCATCGGCGATGATCATGCTGGGGTTGTTCACCAGCGCCCGGGCAATGGCCACCCGCTGCTGTTCGCCGCCCGACAGCTGGGCGGGATAGCGGTTTTCCTTCTGGTCCAGTCCCACCAGCCGCAGCACATAGGGAATGCGCCGCTTCACCTCCCGGCTGGAGGCTCCCACCGCCCGCATGGCGAAAGAGAGGTTCTCATATACCGTTTTCTTTTCGATCAGGCGGAAGTCCTGAAAAATAATTCCCAGGGTCCGCCGCATATAGGGAACCTGGCGGGAAGAAATATTGTTCAGATTATAACCGTTGACCATCAGCCGCCCGTCCGTCAGGGCGATTTCGGCGGTGATCAGCTTGATAATGGTGGATTTCCCCGATCCGGAGGGACCGACCAGAAAGACAAACTCGCCGTCGTCAATCCGCAGGCTGACCCCCTTCAGGGCTTTGGTGCCGTTGTCATATTCCTTGTATACATCAATGAGCCGTACCATCTGCATCCCGCTCCAAGCAATCAATTTCCATCCGGCCCTCCGCCGCTCCCGGCGGGACCGCTTTGTGTTCCAGTTTACCACAAACCCCGTATTATGTAAATGGCATAACGGGATTTCTTTTGTTTTATCCCTCCCCGATGTCCCGGGAAATATTTTTACTGTTTTGTCATTTTTGTAACCTTATTGTAACTTATTCCCCCGGAAAGTGCAAGCCCTTTTCCCGGGAAAAACAGCCGCCGCGGATTACCGCGGCGGCTGCCGTTCTCTTCTTATCTGCTGCGCCGGTCAAACGGCCGGTAATGCTCCCGAATCAAATCAATAAAAGTCCTGGCTGCCGGAGACAAAAAGCCGTTTTTCTTATAGACCACCGCCAGTGAGCAGATCAGAGGCGGGTCTCCCACCGTAAAGCAGGACAGCTGATCCAGATAGGGCGTGCGGGACAGGCCGCTCTCCTGCAGGAAGGCAAAGCCCATGCGCTCGGCTGCCAGATTGATGGCCGTGGTGGTGTTGGTGGTCACCAGAATATTCTGCGGCTCCATATTGTACACGGAGAACACATTGTGCAGCAGCTTGCTCAGCCGCCAGTCGGGAGGCAGCAGCATCAGCCGTTCCCGCTCCAGCAGCCGCAGATCGGGAAAGGGCTTCGGGTCCTGATAGCTGCTCTCCCCGATCTCCTTCAGCAGGGGGTGCTCCCGGTGGCCCACCAGAAACACCTGTTCCCCCATCACCGTCTCGTAGGCCAGCTCCTCCAGATTATCCGGAATCTGCATGATGCACAGGTCGGTCACGCTGCCCGCTGCCAGATCCTCCAGCTGGGGCACCGGAGCCTCATGGAGGACCACCTGCACGTCCGGGTACTGCTCGGCAAACAGAGGCAGCACCTCGGGCAGCAGCACCGACCCTCTCCAGGGGGACACCCCCAGGTGGAGCACCGGCCGCTTTTTGTCCCGCAGATCCCGCAGATCGCTGACCAGCTGTCGGTCCAGGTACCCCTGCCGCTCCAGATAGGCGTAGAACAGCTCCCCCGCCTCGGTGAGTTTCAGGGGGGTGTGGGAGCGGTCCAGCAGGGTCACGCCCAGACTGCTCTCCATCTTGGCCAGATACTGGCTCAGATAGGGCTGGGACAGATACAGCCGCTCCGCCGCCCTGGAGATGCTGCGTTCCTTGACGATAGTCATGAAATATTCCGGATTTTTGACGAACATACGCTCTCTCCCTCCTCCGGGCGGTTATCCCCGGCGGAGCATCTCCCGGATGCGGTCCACCGCCTGAACGGTGTCTCCGGCGTCGCCGAAGGCGGTCAGCCGGATATAGCCCTCTCCGCTGGGACCGAATCCCGCGCCGGGGGTGGTGGCCACGTTGGCCTGATCCAGCACCAGATCAAAGAATTCCCAGGAGCCCATACCGTTCGGCGTCTTGAGCCAGATATAGGGGGCATCCACGCCGCCGAAGCACTCCAGCCCGGCGGCGGTCAATCCCTCCCGGATCACCTGGGCATTGCGCTGATAATAGGCGATGTTTTCCATGATCTGGGCGCGGCCCTGGGGCGTGTACACCGCCTCGGCGCCCCGCTGAACAATATAGGGCACCCCGTTGAACTTGGTGGTCTGGCGGCGGTTCCACAGGCTGTTCAGCTTGGCGCCGCCCCGCTCCAGCTCCATGGGCACCACGGTGTAAGCACAGCGGTTGCCGGTGAAGCCGGCGGTCTTGGAGAAGGACCGGAACTCGATGGCGCAGGTACGGGCCCCCTCAATTTCAAAAATGGAGTGGGGCACATCGGGCCGGGTGATAAAGGCCTCATAGGCCGAATCGTACAGGATGACCGAACCGTTGGCATTGGCATAGTCCACCCACACCTTCAGCTGCTCCCGGGTGGCCGTGGCGCCGGTGGGGTTATTGGGGAAGCACAGATAGATCAGGTCCGCCTTCTCGCTGGGGGGCTCGGGAGAAAAGCCGTTGGCCTCCACACAGGGCATGTAGATCAGCTTGTTCCACTTGCCCAGCTCCTCCACATAGTCCCCCGCGCGGCCCGCCATGGCGTTGGTGTCCACATATACGGGGTAGACCGGATCGCACACCGCCACCGTATTGTCCGCCCCGAAGATGTCCCCGATGTTGCCGCAGTCGCTCTTGGCCCCGTCGGAGACAAAAATCTCCTCCGGCTTCACATCCATGCCCCGGGCGGCGTAGTCATGCCGGGCGATGGCCTCCCGGAGGAAGGGGTAACCCTGTTCCGGGCCGTATCCGTGAAAGCCCTCGGCAGTACCCATCTCGTCCACCGCCCGGTGCATGGCCTCAATCACGGCGGGCACCAGGGGGCGCGTTACGTCGCCGATGGACAGCTTGGTGATCCTGGCCTGGGGGTGGGCGGCGGTGTAGGCGGCAATCCGCCGGGCCACCTCGGAGAACAGATAGCTGCCGGGCAGCTTCAAATAGTTTTCGTTGATCTTTACCATGGGAAAACCGCTCCTTCACATCAGAACTTGCGGCCTTTATTATCCCATGACGCGCCCCCGGTTGTCAAGAGAATGGATGCGGAATGACCGGGGATCCATCTCTGAGACAGGGCAAAAAATCCGGCGTTTCCGTCTGGTCCGGAACTGTCTCAGCGGCGCAGGCGCTTATCGTAACCGCTCGATCCGCCCGGACTGGATGTCTGAACT
This sequence comes from uncultured Oscillospiraceae bacterium, assembly GCA_944385065.1. Classification (GTDB taxonomy): domain Bacteria; phylum Bacillota; class Clostridia; order Oscillospirales; family Oscillospiraceae; genus Lawsonibacter. Next base: position 5,892 of record CALWVX010000087.1, read on the forward strand.
GTGCTTTCTGATTTTTTCTCCGGGCCAATTCCACCACTTCATGTTTAACAGCGCCGATATGACGTCATCCGAAAAGCGTTTTCGGATGATTCCGGCCGGGACGCCGCCCACAATCGTATAGGGCGGCACATCTTTTGTCACCACGGCGCGAGCGCCGATGACCGCCCCGTCTCCAATCGTCACACCGGATAAAATAACTGCTTCATATCCAATCCACACATCGTTTCCGATGATAATATCGCCTTTGTTGTCCCATGCGCTCGTTATGTTCTGGACATCCAAGCCCCATTCCTCAAAAAAGATCGGAAACGGGTAGGTAGACAGGGATGCCTGCGTATGGTTGGCGCTGGTGAACAAAAACTTTGCCCCGCAGGCGATGGAGCAAAATTTGCCGATTACAAGCCTATCATGGTTGATGGGATATTGGTACAGCACATTGTTCTTCTCAAACTGCCGAGGGTCGCTGACAAAGTCGTTGTACATGGTATAGTCGCCAATGATGATGTTGGGATTTCTGATGACGTTCTTCAAATAAACCGTCTCGTGGTCGTTTGTGCGGGGATAAAGCTTCTCCGGATTCATAGCCATTCCTTCCTCTCAACACTGTGGAAACTCGTACTTGTTGATCTGCGAAAAATTATTGTTCCGCACATAATAGACGGCGTGTTCTTTTGCTGAATAGACGAACGAAACCCTGGTCGCCCAGATCCCCTCCTGTCGGACAGCCCGGAGAACAGAAAACGCATCGTCGCGCGTAAAATGTGCTCCGTATGTGTTCAGAAGCTGGGCGGCTCTCTCGTATCGGTCATCCCCCGGCACCATGAAGGGTCTTGTGCTTTCGGGGGCAAGGACAGAGTAATTGGTCATCAGCGAGTACCGCCCATGGTCTTCCCGCCATCCAATGCCCGGCTCCATGATCAGGGTACGGCCCTGACGGTCGGACAGCATGGCCTGCATGGTGGCATCCGGGGCATAGACGATCTTCCTTTTCTTCACGATTTCCAACGCTTCGTCGAACCCGATCTTTGCCTGAATAAACTGCTCCGTCAGGTCTGCGATTGTCATGCAGCCTGCGGAATCCTGACAGGCCCCCTCCGGGTTTCCGTGGACATACAACAAGGTTCCGACGTTCCCGTTGCGGTTCACGCCGTGATAGGAGTGACGCATCCCGTCGGGCCGCAGGATGCCGATATAGAAGCGGTCCTTTTCTTTTATGATTTTGTGGTCCCATACAGCAAGGTCAATCTCAAAATTGAAGCCGGTCACCATATCGTCGCCCCGGTAGACAAATCGAGTACACATAGTCTTTCCCTCTCTATTACAATAAATTTGGACAGGAAAGCCGGGCAGCCAGTCCGGCCTTCTCTCCATCTCGTGCCTAAGCTACAATAA
>CALWVX010000088.1 GCA_944385065.1 uncultured Oscillospiraceae bacterium
CCTGGACCTGCCCCGGGCGGTTGGTGTCCACCACCACCACCAGAGAGCGGTTGTCGGCGATGAGCAGCGCCTCCTGAGGGAGAAGGAAGCAGTCGTGGTACTCGGGCAGCTGGAGCAGCTTGTCGGTGAGCTCCTGGGCCGGATTATTTCCCTGCTCCCGCATGATGTGGGCGGGGACCCCGTTGTGCCGGCACAGGGCGAACACGCCCGCGGCGGCGCCCACCACGTCGTTGTCCGGGGACTTGTGCCCCATGATGAACACATGGGAGGAGTCGGAGATCAGGGAGGACAGGGCGTTGGCCATGACCCGGCTTTTCACCTTGGTGCGCTTCTCGGTCTCCTTGGAGCGGCCGCCGTAGAACTCGAAGGTGAACTTGTTGCGGATGACCGCCTGATCGCCCCCCCGGGACAGAGCCATGTCGATGGACAGGTTGGCGAAGCTGAGCAGCTCCCGGAAGCTGTCGGCGTCCTTGCCGATGCCGATGGACAAAGAGGCGTTGATCCCGCTGGGATTGACCACCTGGTGGATGGTGTCCAGTATGTCGAACTTGTTCTCCACAAACTTGGCCAGATACTGCTCCTCGCACAGGAAGAGATACCGCTCCCGCTGATACCGGCGCAGCAGCCCCCCGGTCTCCGCCACCCAGGCGTCCAGCCGGGCGTCGATCTCGGCCAGAAGATTGGAGCGCTCGTTTTCCGTGAGGTTCTTCATCAGGTCCTCATAGTTGTCGATGAGCAGCACGGCGGCCACGGGCCGGGAGGCCTGGTATCGGTCCCGGATGTTGGCCAGCTCGGTCACATCCACCCAGTAGGTGGTGGCCAGAAAGCCCCCGGTGCGGCCGCCGGTGCGGACCAGATGGCCGAAGACCAGAAAGCGCCGGCCGTTGAAGGTCACCTCGTCGGGGCACTCGCTTTTGCCCTCCATCAGCCAGCGGGTGTCGAAATTGGGCAGCAGGGCGGAGAGCTTGGCGTCATACAGGTGTTCCCGCTGCCCGGTGAGCTGGAGGAAGCGGTCGTTGGTCCAGATGATGTCGTCGCTCTCCGGGCGGAACAGCACCATGGGCAAAGGGGAGTTGACCATGGTGTCCTTGGTGGCGGTGTCCACCGTGCCGGCGTAATTGTCCAGGTACTTGTTCAGCTCTTTCCGGCGCCGGCGGGTGCTCTCCCGGCTGTAGATGCCCAGGCCCACCACCACCGCCAGCTCCAGCCCCGCCAGAGGCAGGGAGAAGGCGGCGGAGAGGACGGCAAAGAGGATCAGGAACAGAAAATACAGCCGGAAGCTGGGCTGAAGCAGCTGGTTGAGTTTTCGGTTCATCAACAAAAGCCTCCCCTTGATGACAAGCGGTACCCGGGAATGAAATTCCAGAAGAAAGGTATTTTATTATATCAGATTAACAGCGGGAAAACAAGGGGCGGGGCGGAGGAATCCAAAAAGTTTGCATCAAACCGGCGAAAAAATGTCAGAAAGGGGGGAGACAACCCGTTGCGCGCGGAGAGGATTACTGCTATAATAACTCAATGAAATGCCTTGCCCCTTGGCCAGAGGGAGAGGCAAGGGGTATCTCTTATCCACTTGACAGAGAAGAGAATCATCACAGGAGGGATTTCCATGGAAATCAAAATCACCCGTGCCGCCACTCTGAAGGAGAAGCCTGATTCCTCTCATCTGGTGTTCGGCACCAACATGACCGATCATATGTTCATCGCCGACTATGACGAGGGCCGGGGCTGGCATGATCCCCGCATCGTCCCCTATGGGCCGCTGCAGATCGACCCCGCCGCCAAGGTGCTCCACTATGCGGAGGAGATTTTTGAGGGCCTGAAGGCCTATCGCACCGCCGACGGCTCCATCCAGCTGTTCCGTCCCTTGGACAACGTGGACCGGATGAACAAGTCCGCCGACCGGCTGTGCCTGCCTCAGATTCCCGAGGAGCTGGCCATGGCCGGCATCACCGAGCTGGTGAAGCTGGAGCAGGACTGGGTGCCCCGGGAGAAGGACACCTCTTTGTATATCCGCCCCTTCATGATCGGGCTGGACCCCGCTCTGGGCGTCCACGCTTCTCACCATGTGCAGTATGTGGTTGTTGTCTGCCCGGTGGGGGCCTACTACCCCGAGGGGCTGAACCCGGTGAAGATCTATGTGGAGGAGCGGGACGTGCGCGCCGTCCGGGGCGGCACCGGCATGGCCAAGACCGGCGGCAACTACGCCGCCTCCCTGCGGGCCAGCGATGTGGCGGAGAAGCACGGCTACAGCCAGGTCCTCTGGCTGGACGGCGTCCACCGCAAGTATATTGAGGAAGTCGGCTCCATGAACGTGATGTTCAAGGTCGGCGGCAAGATTCTCACCCCCGATCTGAACGGCTCCGTACTGGACGGCATCACCCGCCGCTCCTGCATCCAGCTGCTGAAGGACTGGGGCTATGAGGTGGAGGAGCGCCGCATCTCCGCTCAGGAGCTCTTTGAGGCCGCCGAGAACGGCCAGCTGGAGGAGGCCTGGGGCACCGGCACCGCCGCCGTGGTCTCCCCCATCGGCGAGCTGGCCATGGGGGAGGAGAAGGTTACCGTCAGCGGCAACCAGATCGGCCCGGTCACCCAGCGTCTGTACGACGAGCTCACCGGCATTCAGTGGGGCCGCGTGCCCGATCCCCACAACTGGATCATGAAGCTCTGCTGAGCGTCTGCACAAAAAGAAACCCCCGTCCGGGTCCCAAACGGGACCCGGACGGGGGTTCTGATTTTGAAATGGATTCAGCCGGCCAGGACGACCAGGGCGCACAGACCCTCCGCGCCCTCCTGGGAAGTTCGGCTGGCGGTGATGCCCTGCTCCTGGGCCAGACGCTCGATCTCATCCAGCTGTTCCCGGGTGAGGGGAGCGTAGGTGTCTCTCCCATCCTGGGCGGAGTGAGACACCGTGGTCTCGTCGGACAGAAGCTCGGCCGCCCCCGCGGGCATGGCGTCCACCGTCAGGACGAGGGAGGGAGCGGGAGCCGCCGCGGCCTGGATCTGAAGGGAAGGGCCGTCGGCGGCCGGATCGCCGGCCGGTCCGGCGGTTGAGTCGGAAGCGGAACCGGCCGGGGAGAGGGCGTCCCGCTGGGCAATTTCACCCCGGGATTCCTCTGTGTTTTCCGGCGGAAGGGCGTAGGCGCTGATCGAGGTGTCGGACTGGTCACTGCTTTGCAGGACGGCGCCCGACCCCGGCGTCTCGGGTCCGTCCAGAAGGCCCGCCCCGTAAATTCCAATGCAGATGGCGGCGCAGGCGGCCAGTCCGGCCAGCGCCTTGAACTGGGGACGGCGGAACAGGGGGATGACCCGCTTCTCCCGCCGGATCTGCTCCATAACCCCCTGGGCAAAGCCGGGAGGAGCTTCCTCCTCCGCCAACTGGGCAAAGTCCGTTTGAAGTTGTTTCAGCTGATCTGCCAGAGCCCGACAGTCCGGACATTGGGCCAGATGGCGCTCCAGTTCCTGTGTCTCCCGGTCGGTCAAGTCCCCGTCCAGCCGGGCGGAGAGCTGTTCCAGACAGCGTTCACACTCCATGGGCCTCACCTCCTGTTTTCTTTCTTCGTCAGGTTAGACGAAGGCGGGTCGAAAAAGTTCCCGTCCTCCAACAAAATTTTTCGCAGCGACAGTCTGGCCCTGGCAATGCGGGACTTGACCGTCCCCAGGTCCAGGTCCAGAGCCTGGGCGATCTCCTGATAGCTCATCCCTGACAGCTCCCGCAGGATCAGAGGGCGGCGCTGGTGCTCGGGCAGCTGCTCCAGCCCCCGGGCCAGGGCGCGCCCCCGCTCGGACGCCTCCAGCTTTCGGTGGGGGTCCTGTTCCCAGTCGGCGGGCTCGGCCCAGCCGCTCTCCTCGTCGTCCAGAGACACCGAGGGGGCCGTCTCCTGCCTGCGCCGCTGCCGGCGCAGATAGTCGATGCACAGATTGGTGGTCAGGCGGTAGACCCAGGTGGCAAAGCTGCTCTCCCCCTGAAAAGAGGGCAGGCTCCGCCAGGCCTTCAAAAAGGCCTCCTGGGCCAGATCGGCAGCCTCCTCCCGGTCCCCCGACAGGCGAAGGGCCAGAGAATAGACCCGGTTTTGATTGTCCAGCACCAGCTGTTCGAACGCGTCCTGGTCGCCGGCTTTTGCCCGCCGGACCAGCTCCTGGTCGGTCATGGATGCACCCCCTTTTTTCAGAGTGGAGAGCGAAGAGTGGAGATCGTTCTCCTTTTCCAGCCTGTTCTCTCAACTCTTCACGCTTAACTCTTTGCTCTCTCAACACAGGTCCCGCTTGATCCCCCTGGTTACCCGATACACGTCCTCCAGGGTGGTGATCTTGACAATTTGCTCTTTATAGTACCCGGCGTGGGGAACGCCCTTCAGATACCAGGCGTACTGCCGCCGGGCCTCCAGACAGGCGATCTTCTCCCCCTTGTTGGCGGCAGCCATTTCAAATTGCCGCACGGCGGTGTCGCACCGCTCCGCCAGGGGGGGCATGGGGGGAATCTCCCGGCCCTCCAGGGCGGCTTTGCACTGGGCGAAGATCCAGGGGTTGCCGAACACGCCCCGGCCGATCATGGCCATGTCCGCCCCGGTGTACTTCAGAATGCGGGGGGCGTCCGTCCCCTTGAAAATATCGCCGTTGGCGATGACCGGAATCCGGACCGCCTCTTTCACGGCCCGGATATAGTCCCAGTTGGCGCGGCCCGCGTACATCTGCGCCCGGGTCCGGCCGTGGACGGCCACGGCGGCGGCTCCCGCCTGCTCCATGGCCTGGGCGAACTCCACGCAGTTGATGGAGCCCTTGTCCCAGCCCAGGCGGAACTTCACCGTCACCGGGCACCCGGCCCCCCGGACCACCGCCTCCACCACCTTCACCGCCAGCTCCGGAGTGCGCATCAGGCCGGAGCCGTCCCCGGAGTTGGCCACCTTGGGCACCGGGCAGCCCATGTTGATGTCGATGATGTCGGCCCCGGACACCTGGCGGGCGATGGCCGCGCCCTCCTCCATGCATGTGGGGTCGCTGCCGAAAATCTGAGCGGCGCCGGGGTGCTCCTGTTCCCCCATCTGGAGCAGGGGAATGGTCTTTTTATCCTGATAGCACAGAGCTTTGGCGCTGACCATCTCGGTGCAGGTCAGCCCCGCCCCCTGCTCCCGGCAGATGGTACGAAAAGCCAGGTCAGTCACCCCGGCCATGGGCCCCAGAGCCAGGGGCGTTTTGATTTCAATTCCTCCGATGGTCAGCATGGTCTCCTCCGTACCGTAAAATACCGGCCGTACCGGCAGACCTGTATTTTACCATACCCGGAACCGGTTGACAAGGGAGCGGCCAGCCTTTAAAATGAGAAAAAGATTTGGAAAAAGAGGTGAGCTTCCCATGAATCTGACCACCCTGCGGGCTGCGCTGATGGGGGTGTCGGCCTATTGTGAACTGAAGGAGCGGCCTGTGCTGGCGCAGGTCCGACGGCTGCTGGACGATCTGGCCGGGGGCCGGGGAGAACAGGCGCTGGAGGACTATGGCAGGGTTTTCCACACCCTGCGGCAGGAGGGCTTTCAGGGGCTGGGGGACTGGCTCTGGGACGCTCTGCGCTATACCGAGAGTCCCTACGCCCTGCTGGCGGAGCGGGGCGGCTCCGATCCCGCCCTGGAGAACGGGGCCCGGCGGGATGTGGAGACCTTTGTCCTCCTGGCCGAAACAGACTGTGACCGCTATGTGGACGCGATGAAGAGCCTGCTCCCCGACGAATACGGTCCGGTGCTGGCCGGGCTGCCCCGGTGGCGGGCGGCCGCCCCCTTCAGCTTTGACGCGCTCACCCGTTTTTATCAGGTTCACGGGGCAGGGCTGTACGCCCGGTATCGGGCCTTTCTGTGGGAGAACGGCCGCCTGATCCCCGTGGCCGACCCGGACTGTCCCCGGCCGGAGGAGCTGCTGGGCTATGAGCTGCAGCGGGGCCAGGTGGAGCAGAACACCCGCCAGATGCTCTCCGGGCGGCCGGCCAACAATGTGCTGCTCTTCGGCGACGGAGGGACCGGCAAGTCGGCCACCGTGAAGTCCATGCTCTATCTGCCCGGGATGGAGGACCTGCGGCTCATTGAAATCCAGAAGGAGAATCTGGTTGGGCTGCCCAGCCTGATCCGCTCCCTTTCCGGCCGGCGGCAGAAATTCATCCTCTTCATTGACGATCTGGCCTTTGACCAGGACGACAAGACCTACTCCTCCATGAAGACCATTCTGGAGGGCAGTCTGGAGCGGCGGCCGGACAACGTGGTGATCTACGCCACCTCCAACCGCCGCCATCTGGTGCGCCAGACCTTCAGCGACCGGGCGGGGGACGAGGTGGACGCCTCCGAGACCATCTCGGAAAAAACCGCTCTGGCCGAGCGCTTCGGCCTGCGCATTCCCTACCTCACCATGAACAAGCAGGGCTATCTGGCCCTGGTGGACTATCTGGCCGACCGGGCGGGAGTCGCGCTGGACCGGGAAACGCTCCACGCCCAGGCCATGGCCTGGGAGATCCGCCACGCGGGGCGCACCCCCCGGGTGGCCCGGCAGTTCATTGCCAGCCTGCAGATCTGAGCGCCTGACATTTCCGTTTTGTTCGAGCGTGTTTTTGCCCCGCAGTCCGCGTGTTTTCCAGGCGATCTGCGCCGCGCCCTCTCCCGCGGGGAGAGGGCGCGCTTCTTTTTCTCCATTTTTCCCAATCCCCTCAAAAAAACAGTTGTCAGGTAGGGGTATTTCGTGTATAATAACCAATAGCGATTCGTGCCGTCGGGGTTCCCGGGATGGAAACGACGGAGGCGATAAGTCCAAACATAAGGAGTGGAACAAGACAATGAGATATTCTGTACAAAACATCCGCAACGTGTGTCTGCTGGGTCACGGCGGGAGCGGCAAGACCGCCCTGGCGGAGAGCCTGCTGTATCTGACCGGCGCCATCGACCGCATGGGCAAGGCCGCCGACGGCAACACCGTGTGCGATTATGATCCCGAGGAGATCAAGCGGCAGATTTCCATCTCTTTGGCGGTTGCCCCGGTGGAGTTCAAGGGATGCAAAATCAATGTGCTGGATACTCCGGGCAGCTTCGACTTTGCCGGCGAGGCCATGGAGGCCCTCCGGGCCGCCGACGCCGCCATCATCGTCTGTTCCGCCAAGGACGGCCTGTCCGTGGGTCTGGAGAAGGCGTGGAAGTACTGCGAGGAGCGGAACATGCCCCGCTTCATCTACATCTCCAAGCTGGACGAGGACAACGCCGACTACAACGGCACCTTCGACGCCCTGCGGGAGAAGTACGGCAACAAGAT
>CALWVX010000089.1 GCA_944385065.1 uncultured Oscillospiraceae bacterium
ACCCTGGACCGGATGAACGACCTGGTGGACGGCATCAAGATCACCGGCCAGGTCCAGTACCGGGGCCAGGACATCTATGCCCCCGGGGTGGACGTGACCTGGCTGCGCAAGCAGGTGGGCATGGTGTTTCAGAAGCCCAACCCCTTCCCCATGTCCATCTATGACAACGTGGCATACGGCCCCCGGACCCACGGCATCCGCAACAAGGTGAAGCTGGATGAGATTGTGGAGAAGTCCCTGCGGGGAGCGGCCATCTGGGACGAGGTGAAGGACCGCCTGAAGAAGTCCGCCCTGGGTCTGTCCGGCGGCCAGCAGCAGCGGCTGTGCATCGCCCGGGCTCTGGCTGTGGAGCCCGACATCCTCCTCATGGATGAGGCGACCTCCGCTCTGGATCCCATCTCCACTTCCAAGATCGAGGACCTTGCGATGGAGCTGAAAAAAGATTATACTATCATCATGGTCACGCACAATATGCAGCAGGCCGCCCGTATTTCGGACAACACCGCCTTCTTCCTGCTGGGGGAGATGGTGGAGTTCGGCAAGACGGAGCAGATCTTTTCCGTGCCCCATGATAAGCGGACGGAGGACTACATCACCGGGAGGTTTGGATAACCATGAGAAATGTCTTTCACGAGCAGCTGGATCAGCTGAATGTGGAGCTGATCAAGATGGGCGCCATGTGCGAGGAAGCCATCTCCGCCGCCACCAAGGCCTATCTGGAGGGGGACAAGGAGCTGGGCCAGCGGGCCGTCACCCTGGAACAGGACATCGATCACAAGGAGCGGGACATCGAGAGCCAGTGCATGAACCTGCTCCTGCGGCAGCAGCCGGTGGCCAGCGACCTGCGCACCGTCTCCGCCGCCATGCGGATGATCTCCGACATGGAGCGCATCGGCGACCAGGCCTCTGATATTGCGGAGATTGCCCGGGACATGAAGCGCAGCAGCGTGATTCAGGAAGTGCCCATGGAGGCCATGGCTCTGGCCGCCATCAAAATGGTGACCGACAGCGTGGACTCCTTTGTTCAGGGCGACCTGGAGCTGGCCCACTCGGTGATCGTTCAGGACGACGGCGTGGACCAGCTGTTTCTGGATATCCGGGCCAAGCTGATTCATCTGATCGCCCAGGGCAAGGACGGAGAGCTGTGCCTGGACCTGATGATGGTCGCCAAGTATTTCGAGCGGATCGGCGACCACGCCTGCAATATCGCCCAGTGGGTGGAATATGCCCTGACCGGCGAATACGAAGACGACTGAGCGCCCGGGAAAGCGGGGGAGAACATTGGTCTATATCTTGGAGGACGACGCCAGCATCCGGAAGCTGGTGACGTACACCCTGAACAGCCAGGGGATGGAGGCGGAGGGGTTCGAGTGTCCCTCCCAGTTCTGGAGCGCTCTGGGAGAGCGCAAGCCCGATCTGGTGCTGCTGGACATCATGCTGCCCGAGGAGGACGGTCTGCAGGTGCTCAAACGCCTGCGTGCCGATCCGGCGACGCATCGCCTGCCGGTGCTGATGCTCACCGCAAAGGGGACGGAGTATGACAAGGTGCTGGGATTGGATCAGGGGGCGGATGACTACATCGCCAAGCCCTTCGGAATGATGGAGCTGATGGCCCGCATCCGGGCCGCCCTGCGCCATGCGGGTCAGTCCCAGCCGAGCGGCGCCTATCAGCTGGGAGAGCTGTACGTGGATCCCGCCCAGCATGTGGTCCGGGTGGGCGGCCGGGAGGTGGCCCTGACGCTGAAGGAGTTCCAGCTCCTTACCCTGCTGCTGGAGCGGCGGGGAACCGTGTTTACCCGGGATCAGCTGCTCAATACCATCTGGGGCTATGAGTTCGACGGGGCCAGCCGGACGGTGGACGTGCATATCCGCACTCTGCGCCAGAAGCTGGGAGAGGCGGGCGGCTGTATCGAGACGGTCCGGGGGATCGGGTATAAAATTTCCGGGGATTAGCCCGCAGGCCGCCCGGAGAGGGTCTGTTTGGAACTGCAATGTCCGGCCGGTCACGGCAGGGGACGGGGGTTCGGGGCAGGCCCTTGCGCTTATTTCGGATCAAACAATCAGGAGTTGAGAATATGGCAAAAAAGATTTTCCGCAGCACCATGGCGGTGGGACTGTGGGTGCTGCTGCTGTCGGCGGCTCTGTTTATGGGAATGCTGTACCAGTATTTCACCGACCGCTTCACCCGGGAGCTGGAAGCGGAGGCCTGGCTGGTGGCCAGAGGGGTGGAGTCCATGGGAATGGACTATCTGGACGGCCTTCAGACTGAGAACCGCGTTACCTGGGTGGCGGAAGACGGAACGGTTTTGTACGACAATATGGCGGATGAGAGTTCCATGGAGAACCACGCCGACCGGGAGGAAATTCAGGAGGCTCTGCGCAGCAGCCAGGGCACGGCCCGGCGGGAGTCGGCCACGTTGTCGCAGCTGACCATTTATGTGGCCCACCGGCTGGAAGATGGAACGGTGATTCGTCTGGCGGGCAGCCAGAGCACCGTGATGCACCTGCTGCTGGCCATGGCTCCGCCCATTGTGCTGATTCTGATCGTCACGCTGCTCTTCGCCGCGGCGCTGTCCTCCCGGCTGACCAAGCGGCTCATCCGGCCCATTCTGGAGCTGGACCTGGAGCACCCGGAGGAGAGCGAGGTCTATGACGAGCTGTCTCCGCTGCTCACCCGAATCCGCCGTCAGAATGACACCATTCAGGAACAGATGGATCAGCTGCGCCAGCAGCGGCAGGAGTTTACCGCGCTGACCGAGAATATGTCCGAGGGGTTCCTCCTGCTGGACGCCAAGGGGAGGGTGCTCTCCTATAACAGCGGGGCGCTGCGCCTGCTGGGGGCGGCGCCTCCGCCGGAGGAGGCCAACGTCCTGACCCTGGACCGGGGGGACACCTTCCAGCAAGTGGTCGGCCAGGCGCTGGACGGCCGCCGCAGCCAGCTCCAGATGGAGCGGGGCGGACGGGTGATTCAGCTGCTGGGCGACCCGGTGCTCCGGGACGGGCAGCCCGCCGGAGCGGTTCTGGTGCTGCTGGACATCACAGAGCGGGAGCAGGGGGAGCGGATGCGCCGGGAATTCACCGCCAACGTGTCCCACGAGCTGAAAACTCCGCTGACCTCCATCTCCGGCATGGCGGAGATCATGAAGGACGGCTTTGTCAAGCCGGAGGATATTCAGGGCTTTGCCGCCGACATCTATAAAGAGAGCCAGCGGCTGATCCGCCTGGTGGAGGACATCATCCACCTGTCCCGGCTGGACGAGGGAGGCGGCGGCTTGGAGCAGCAGGAGATTGACCTGCTGGATCTGGCTCACACGGTGGAGGACCGGCTCCAGGCCCTGGCTTCCCAGGATCAGGTCACGCTGTCGGTGGAGGGGGACCACGCGCTGATCCGGGGTCTGCCCTCTATTGTGGAGGAAATGGTCTATAACCTGTGCGACAATGCCATCAAGTATAACCGTCCGGAGGGGGCGGTCACGGTCCGGGTGGCGGACGGCCCGGATGCGGTGACCCTGTCTGTGGAGGATACGGGCATCGGAATCCCGGAGGAGGACCAGGAGAGGGTGTTCGAGCGGTTTTACCGGGTGGACAAGAGCCATTCCAAAGCCATCGGCGGCACCGGACTGGGGCTGTCCATTGTCAAGCACGGGGCCGCGCTCCACAGTGCCAGAGTGGAGCTGGACAGTGTGTCCGGCAAAGGCACCACGGTGCGCCTGATCTTTCCCAGGGAGCAGGGATAAGCCGGTTCTCCCGCAAGATCGGAAGAATAGGGACGAATGAATGCCGCCGCAGGCCAGAGGGCCTGCGGCGGCAAAGCATTTCGGAAATTTTGAACAAATACAAGAAAAGTAATTGTAAATATCTTGTAGGAATGTTATAATGAGGGCGCACAGGGAGAGAGCCTGTCTGAGAGACAACTGTAGAAAAGGAGGTCAGACCATGGAATCGGTCCAGATGAAGCACCCGTTTAATCCCAAAATGGTGGTCACGGTGTTCAACGGCCACTTCGCCACCCGCCATTCCCACAACACCCGCTATATCGACATTACCCGCATGAAGCACGAGCACACCATGGCTCGGGAGGCTGCCATCGCCCTGTCCCAGCGGTACACCTATGAAAAAGGGGTGGATACCATTGTCTGCCTGGACGGCAGCGAGGTGATCGGGGCATTTCTGGCCCGCCACCTGTCTCAGAACGATCGGTTCAACCTCAATGAGGGGAAGAACATCAATGTGGTCACGCCTGAGTACGACTCCAATGGGCAGCTGATCTTCCGGGACAATCTGGCCCCCATGGTGACGGGAAAGGATGTGCTCATTCTGATCTCCACCGTCAACTCGGGCAAGACCAGCGCCCGGTGTCTGGAGTGCGTGCAGTATTACGGCGGAAGGGTCCAGGGAATCGCCGCTGTCTTCAGCTGTCTGGAGGAGGTGGGGGGGATTCCGGTGTACAGTCTCTTTACCCCCGATGAGATACCGGGCTATGAGACCTATGCGCCCAAACAGTGCCCCATGTGTCAGCGCGGGGAAAAGATCGACGCGCTGGCCAACAGCTATGGATTCTCCCGGCTGTGAATGTTGTGACAACCGCCGCTCCCGGCCCGGGCCGGGAGCGGTTTTTTACGCATCTGAATTGAATAGAAAGCCGTTATATACAAATAAATATTCATTTTTGGTGAAATTTAACGGAAAAAAATTCGAGTATTTTGAATAACTATGCAAATAAAACTCTTGCAATTCCGCAGAAAGCGTGATAGACTGTTGCCATTGAAGATGAGCCGGGGAAAATCTTCTCCGGCGGAAATTTTGGAGGGAAACAACTATGTCTCAGGTAAAAAAAGTGGTGCTGGCCTATTCCGGCGGTCTGGATACATCCATTATCATCCCCTGGCTGAAGGAGAACTACGGCAACCCGGAGATTATTGCCGTGTCCGGCGATGTGGGACAGGGCACCGAGCTGGACGGACTGGAGGAGAAGGCCATCAAGACCGGGGCCTCCAAGCTGTATGTGGAGGACCTGACGGATCAGATGGTGGATGAGGTCATCATCCCCTCCATGATGATGGGGGCCAAGTATGAGGACTATCTCCTGGGCACCGCCTTTGCCCGGCCCATCATCGCCCGGCGGCTGGTGGAGATCGCCAAGCAGGAGGGCGCTGACGCCATCTGCCACGGCTGCACCGGCAAGGGCAACGATCAGGTGCGGTTTGAACTGGCCATCAAGCGCTTTGCCCCTGAGATGAAGATCATCGCCCCCTGGCGGGAGTGGGACATCAAGGGCCGGGATGAGGAGATCGACTACGCCGAGGCCCACAATGTGCCTCTGAAGATTTCCCGGGAGACCAATTACTCCAAGGACAAGAACCTGTGGCACCTGTCCCACGAGGGGCTGGATCTGGAGGACCCCGCCAACGAGCCCCAGTACGACAAGCCCGGCTTCCTGGAGATGGGCGTCTCTCCCGCCATGGCCCCCGATCAGGCCACCTATGTGACCCTGGACTTTGAAAAGGGCTGGCCCGTGGCTGTGGACGGGGAGAAGATGAAGGCCAGCGACATCATCCGCAAGCTGAACAAGCTGGGCGGCGAAAACGGCATCGGCCTGCTGGACATTGTGGAGAACCGGCTGGTGGGCATGAAGGACCGGGGCGTGTACGAGACCCCGGGCGGCACCATCCTCTACCGGGCCCACGAGGTGCTGGAGATGATCACCATCGACAAGGACACCAAGCACATGAAGCAGAAGCTGGCGGTGGACTTTGCCGATCTGGTGTATAACGGCAAGTGGTTCACCCCCCTGCGGGAGGCCCTCCAGGCCTTTGCCGTCAAGAGCCAGGAGTATGTGACCGGCACCGTGAAGCTCAAGCTGTACAAGGGCAACATCATCACCTCCTCGGTCACCTCTCCGTGCACCCTGTACTCGGAGAATCTGGTCACCTTCGAGGAGAGCGACTACGATCAGAAGGACTCCCAGGGCTTTATCAACCTGTGGGGGCTGCCCGACAAGGTTCAGGCGCTGCGGGAGCAGGGGAAACTTTGAGTCAATTAGGAATTAGGAGTTAGGAATGAGAAATTTCGGCGCGGCGGCGTGCCGCCGCGCCGAAAGAATATTGTCCGGCCGGGGCCGGACTCCTCCATTCCTAATTTCTAATTCCTCATTCCTAATTTGAGGAGCGATACTATGAAGTTATGGGCAGGCAGATTCCAGAAAGAGACAGATACGTTAGTGAACGATTTCAACTCCTCCATCGGCTTTGACGCCCGGCTGTATAAGCAGGATATTCAGGGGTCCATTGCCCACGCCCGGATGCTGGGCAAGCAGGGCATTATCGAGGAGCACGAGGCGGAGAAAATCGTGGAGGGCCTGAAGGCCATCCTGGCTGATATTGAGGCCGACAAGGTGGAGTTCTCCCTGGACAACGAGGACATCCACATGAACATCGAGGCCATGCTGACCGAGCGCATCGGCGACGCGGGCAAGCGGCTGCACACCGCCCGGTCCCGGAATGACCAGGTGGCGGTGGACACCCGCCTGTATGTGAAAGAGGAGATTCCCGTCATCATTGATCAGGTGCTGGAGCTGGAGAAGGTGCTGGTGAAAAAGGCCAGGGCCAACCTGGATACCGTCATGCCGGGCTATACCCATCTGCAGCGGGCTCAGCCCACCACCTTCGCCCACTACATGATGGCCTATGCCAACATGTTCAAGCGGGACGTCACCCGCCTGGAGGACTGCCGGGAGCGGCTGGACGAGTGCCCCCTGGGGGCGGGCGCTCTGGCCACCTCCACCTATCCGGTGGACCGGTTCCAGACTGCCCAGGCCCTGGGCTTTGCCAAACCCACCGACAACTCCATGGACTCGGTGTCCGACCGGGACTACGCCATTGAGCTGCTCAGCGCCCTGTCCATTCTGATGATGCACCTGTCCCGGTTCTCCGAGGAAATCGTGCTGTGGTGCTCCTGGGAGTTCAAATTTGTGGACCTGGATGACGCCTATTCCACCGGTTCCTCCATCATGCCCCAGAAGAAGAACCCCGACGTGGCCGAGCTGGTCCGGGGCAAGACCGGCCGGGTGTACGGCGCCCTGGTCACCCTGCTCACCGTGATGAAGTCCCTGCCTCTGGCCTATAACAAGGACATGCAGGAGGACAAGGAGGCC
>CALWVX010000090.1 GCA_944385065.1 uncultured Oscillospiraceae bacterium
AAATTACTTCTTGCCGGCCTTGGGACGCTTGGCACCGTACTTGGAACGGGCCTGCATACGGCCGTTGACGCCCTGGGCATCCAGAGTGCCGCGGATGATGTGGTAACGCACGCCGGGCAGGTCCTTGACACGGCCGCCGCGGATCATGACCACGCTGTGCTCCTGCAGGTTGTGGCCCACGCCGGGGATATAGGCGGTGACCTCCATCCCGTTGGTCAGCTTCACACGGGCGATCTTCCGAAGGGCCGAGTTAGGCTTCTTGGGGGTGGAAGTACGCACAGCGGTGCAGACCCCTCTCTTCTGGGGGGAAGGCAGGTCGGTGCTCCGGTTCTTCAGCGTGTTCAGACCGTGCTGCAGGGCGGGGGAGGTGGACTTGAAGGCCGCCTGAGAGCGCCCCTTGCGTACCAGCTGGTTAAAAGTAGGCATGTTGTTCCTCCTTTCCATGATTTGGCCCCATTGGGGCGAAATATATTTTAACAGGACGGGAGGATTTTATTCCCTTTCCCGTTAAAATCAGGTAAACTTGAGGCGGGATCACCTCAGCAGGACCGCCACGGCGGCCCCCACGGCGATGCCGCAGGCGGAGCCCAGCTCCTTCATGGAGGGGGCCTGCGTCACCGGCACCTGCTGCCGCACCGCCTCCTGAACCAGGGGCTGGAGCAGCCTGGGGTCGGCGTCCATGGCCATGAACAGCCGGGCGGCCCGGCCGTCCTTCAGGGCGCGGCGCACCTGCTTGGCTCCCACCACCTTGTTGGGGGTGTTCAGTTGCTCTAGCATCTCGGTGCCCTCCTCCTTGCCGGCCCGGGCCCATTGTCCCGTCCCGCCGGCTCTCCCCGCCGTCCCCCTCTCGGGCTCCGGTCCGGGTTCTTTCCGGGTTTCATCGGGTAAAAGGGCGCAATAGCCCCTACCACCGCAAGTTGAGATTATACCATGTTCCGCCCCTGCCGTCAAGGACAATTTCCCCTGAAACCCCCGGAATTTCAGGGGGTTCGGCTGGGAAACCTGCCGGAAAATTTTTTCCGGGCCGCGCAACCGGCGCGGGCGGTCTGCGTCTGGATCATTGGAAGGAAAACTTCGGACCGCTGCGGCGGGACGGGGGATGGGGTTGTTTCGCCGCCCCGGCGGCGACCCACTTTGTCTACAGCGACAAAGTGGGCAAAACGCCGTTTAGAAACCTGCGGTTTCTAAAAATTTCCCTTCGGCAATTTCTATGCTTGCATACTCCTTCCATCCAGCGCGCGGGTGCAAATCAAAAGGCGGGTATTTTCTCCGCCCGCTGCCGCTCGTATGCAAAATTTGCCAACAGGCGCGTTTCCTTGTTTATATGGCGCGCCTCCCAGCTTCTCTCAGGAACAGCGGGCGCACACTGTGCGCCTCTACAAACGGCGAGGCCCTCAAAAAATTCCTAATTCCTAACTCCTTCGTCGTCGCAAACTCCATACGCCCCAGGGCGGCTTCATCTCGGCCCAAGAGCCGCCGCTGTGCGGCGGTTGGCCTCGAAACACGCCTGCGGGCGCAGTCTTGGCCCTTCGGGCCAATTCACCTTCTCGTTCGCTTCCGCCTGGCGGCGAAAGCTCCCTCATTCTGCTGCTCCTCCCTACCCCCTCTGTCGCTACGCGGCATCTCCCCCTGACAGGGGGAGTCGGCCTCTCCCCACGCGCCCCGGAGCGCAGCCGTTAGCGGCTTTGCCGCTTTACGGATGCGGCCTGCCCCTTGCGGGTACTTCGCTGGGCTCGCGCGGGGGCCCCAAAACTCCTATTTCCTATCTCCTATCTCATATCTTCACTCTTCACTCTCCACTCTATATTAAAGGAGGTCTCCCCATGAAACGCATTCTGTCTCTCGCCCTTGCGCTGACCCTCGCCCTGACCCTGCCCGGCTGCGGGACTGCCGCCGCCGACTACACCGTGCTCACCGCCGAGCCCATCTCCGTCCAGTACGACGGCCCGCCCGAGCTGGCCGAGACCGCCCGGGAGGCCGTGGCCGCCCTGGGGCTGGATCTGCTCCGGGGGGCCCGGGACCAGACCGGCGAGCCCGCCCTGGTCTCCCCCCTGTCGGTGGTGCTGGCCCTGTCCATGGCGGCCAACGGGGCCGACGGGGACACCCTGGCCCAGATGGAGGCCGTCCTGTCCGGCGGGGCCGGACTGGATGTGCTCAACGCCCTGTGCCAGGATCTGGCGGAGGACTATGAAAACCTGGGGGGCTCCACGGAGTGCTCCATCGCCAACAGTCTGTGGGTGGACCCGGAGGGCCAGATCAAGGAGGACTTCATCGGCCGGTGCATCGGCATCTTCGACGCCCAGGTGATCCAGGCGGAGCTGTCCGACCCGGGCATCGTCCCCGCCCTCAACGGCTGGGTGTCCGACCACACCGACGGCATGATCCCCTCCATTCTGGACCAGCCCTTTTCCCAGAACGCCGCCGCCCTGCTGGTCAACGCCCTGTACCTGAACAACACCTGGGAGACGGAGTTTGACCCCGTCCAGACCAGAGCACAGACCTTCACCCGCGCCGACGGAGGCGCGGAGGAGCTGGACTTTTTGAACCACTTCGAGGAATATTTCCCCTATCTGGCCGGGGATGGGGCCCAGGGCGTCCTCCTCCCCTATGACGACGGGCGGCTGGCCTTCTTCGCCCTCATGCCGGCGGAGGCGGGGGCGGATTTTGGGACCTGGCTGGCCGGCCTGGACGGGGATACGCTGGCCGGTCTGGCGGCAGAGGCGGAGGAGGCCCGATTCCTGCGCCTGTCCCTGCCCAAGTTCGAGGCGGAGTGGAAGGGGGAGCTGAAGGATGTGCTGGCCGCCCTGGGGCTGGAGCTGCCCTTTGACGACACCGGTCGGGCCGACTTCTCCCGGCTGGGAGACAACCCCGCGGGCTATTTTCTCAACCAGGTCATCCACGCCGCCAGAATCGAGGTGAACGAGGAGGGCACCCGGGCGGCCGCCGCCACGGTGGCGGTGGCCGAGGCCGGCTCCGCCCCGCCGGAGGACGGGATCACTCTCCTCTTCAACCGGCCCTTCCTCTATGGGATTGTGGACCGGGAGACCGGCGTACCCCTGTTTCTGGGGACCTTTGAAGGAGGAGGGGCCGCATGAAAAAATGGCTGTTTCCCGCCCTCTGGCTCCTCTCCCTGGCCGCCGCCGCTCTGCCGGCCTTCCAGGCCGGGCGCGCCTCCGCCCCGGTCCCGGCCGTGGGCGAGACCTTCTACGCCGCAGTGGATCAAATCAACGGCAGCTCCCTGGCCGTCACCGGTCTGGCGGTCAACGACATCAACCACCGGGGGGCCTTCACCTTCTCGGTGTCAGAGGACACCGCTCTGGAGTGGCGGCACGCCCCCATTGCCCTGTCTGAGCTGGAGCCGGGGGACACGGTCTCCGTCACCTACACCGGCGGGGTCCGGGAGAGCTGCCCCGCCGGGATCGACGGGGTGGTCCGGGTCCAGCTGCTGGACGACGAGAAGTAGGGCGGGGGCAAGCCCTCGCCCTACACGGTGCGTATTTCGCGGTGCCCGGCGATCTCGACAGGCGCAAGGGCAGGGCGCGCCGGGGCCGGAGGAATCGGCCTGCGCAAAAAGGCCTCCCTCTGACGAGGGAGGTGGCATTTGCGCAGCAAATGACGGAGGGAGAGACCTGGGGCATCATGCGCGTCCCGCAGCGAGCCCGCCCTGTTTTTTCTCTCCCCCAGTCAGCCTTGCGGCTGACAGCCCCCTCGTCAGAGGGGGCCAGGGGTCAGGCGGCGGAGCAGCGCCTCATCCGTCACGGCCTCCGGCCGTGCCACCTTCCCCTAAAGGGGAAGGCTTGGCGGTGGCCCCAAAACTCCTGTCTCATATCTCCTATCTCCACTTCTCCACTCTCAACTCTCCACTCTCCACTCTCAACTCTTCCCTCCCCGCATAACTTTTCCAGTTTTCGGGCAAACTTCCCCCAAACCCAGAGAGGAGGAAGCTTCATGACCGCCCATGTCAATGGGAACTGCATCGGCTGCGGCCTGTGCCCCAACCTGTGCCCCGACGTGTTCTCCATGACCGACGAGGGGGTGGCCGCCGCCCGGGACGAGTTCTCCCCGGAGTACGGCCCCCAGGTCCAGGAGGCCGCCGAGAGCTGCCCGGTGAGCGCCATCGAGATCGGGGAGTGAGCCCCGCACATAGAAGCAAGCGGCCCCTGACCTTCCGGTCGGGGGCCGAAATTTCGAAAAAGCGGCAGAGCCACTTTTTCGAGAAAGGCTGCACGGAATTTCAGCCTCGATTTCTTGCGAAATTGTCGGCCAAAATTCCGTGAGAAGTGTCATTTCCGAGGCACATGTCCCCGGAAATGACATGATTAAATTTTATTCCGCCGTCTGCCTGCGCCCGCAGGCGCGTTTCGGAGCGCAACCGCCGCATAGCGGCGGCTCTTAGCGCGGAGATGACGACGGAACTCCTTGCAGGAGGGCTTGTTTGACACACTGAGCGGCCCCTGACCTTCCGGTCAGGGGCCGCTTGTGCTCTGTATTCTGAACTTCAGGAAATCACGGTCACACGCCGGTCTCCTGGGGGACGGCCGCGGGATCGGGGGCGGGCTCCAGCTCCAGAGAGCCGGACTCGCCGGGGATCAGCTCCAGGCTGCCCTCCTCCACTTCCAGCGTCAGGTCCAGCTCGTCGTCCTCGTCCTCATCCCGGTCGGGCTGGGGGCGGCGGGACTGCTCGCCCTCGTCGGCGACCAGGTTGCCCTCGTCGTCGATCACGTCCTCCTTGCGGTACTGGGCCAGGCCGGAGCCGGCGGGGATCAGCTTGCCGATGATGACGTTCTCTTTCAGGCCCTGGAGGTGGTCCACCTTGCCCTTGATGGCCGCCTCGGTGAGCACCTTGGTGGTCTCCTGGAAGGAGGCGGCGGACAGGAAGGACTCGGTGGCCAGAGAGGCCTTGGTGATGCCCATGAGGATGCGGGTGCAGGTGGGCACGCGCAGCTCCTCGCCCATCTCATTCTTCTCCCCGGCGGCGATGCGGGCCTTGACGGCCTCCTCGGCGTCCAGGAACTCGGTGATGTCGATGGTGGAGCCGGACAGCAGCTCGGAGTCGCCGGCGTCCTCCACCCGGACCTTGCGCATCATCTGGCGGATGATGACCTCGATGTGCTTGTCGTTGGTGTCAACGCCCTGCTGGCGGTACACCTTCTGCACCTCGCGGATCAGATAGTTGTGGCAGGCGGACAGGCCGCGGATGCGCAGCACCTCGTGGGGGGACAGGGCGCCCTCGGTGAGCTGGTCGCCCTTGGTCACCGTGTCTCCGTCCTTCACCCGGATGCCCGAGGCATAGGGCAGGGCGTAGGTCACCACCTCGCCGTCGTCGGCGGTGATGGTCACGTTGCACAGGATGTTCCGCTTGGTCTCCTCCACGGTGACCCGGCCGCCGATCTCGGCCAGCTGGGCCATCTTCTTGGGCTTGCGGGCCTCGAACAGCTCCTCGACACGGGGCAGACCCTGGGTGATGTCGCCGCCGGCCACGCCGCCGGTGTGGAAGGTTCGCATGGTCAGCTGGGTGCCCGGCTCGCCGATGGACTGGGCGGCGATGATGCCAACGGCCTCACCGGCGCCCACGGGCTCGCCGATGGCCAGGTTGATGCCGTAGCACTTGGAGCACACCCCCGTGCGGGAGCGGCAGGTGAGCACCGAGCGGATCTTCACCGCGTGGATGTTGTGCTCCTCCAGCACCTTGGCGTCGTCCTTGCGGAGCATGGTGTCCCGGGTGAAGAGCACCTCGCCGGTGGCGGGATCCACAATGTCCTCGGCGGGGTAGCGGCCGTGGACGCGCTCGGCGAAGGTCTCGATGACCTGGCCGTGCTCCTCGATCTCGCTGACCTCAATGCCGTCGGTGGTGCCGCAGTCGTCCTCCCGGATGATGACCTCCTGGGACACGTCCACCAGACGGCGGGTCAGATAGCCCGAGTCGGCGGTCCGCAGGGCGGTGTCGGCCATGCCCTTCCGGGCGCCTCGGGAGGAGATGAAGTACTCCAGCACGGACAGGCCCTCACGGAAGTTGGCCTTGATGGGGATCTCGATGGTGCGGCCGGCGGTGTCGGCCATCAGGCCGCGCATACCGGCCAGCTGGCGGATCTGGGCCATGGAGCCGCGGGCGCCGGAGTCGGCCATCATGAAGATGGGGTTGTACTGGTCCATGGAGGCCTGGAGGGCGTCGGTCACGTCCTTGGTGGTCTTCTCCCAGGCGGCCACGGTGAGGCGGTAGCGCTCGTCGTTGGTGATCAGACCGCGGCGGTACTGCCGGTCGATCTTGATGATCTCCTGCTCGGTCTCATGGATCAGCTCGTACTTCTTGGGGGGGACGGTCATGTCGGCGATGGCCACGGTGAGGGAGCCCAGGGTGGAGTAGTGATAGCCCAGGTCCTTGATGGCGTCCAGCACGCCGGCGGCCACGGTGAAGCCGTGCTTGGTGATGCACTTGTCGATGATCTTGCCCAGCTGCTTCTTGCCCACCACGAAGTTGATCTCCGGGTCGAACATGGTCTCGGGGTCGGTGCGGTCCACAAAGCCCAGGTCCTGGGGAATGGCCTCGTTGTAGATCAGGCGGCCCACGGTGGTCTTGACCAGCTTGTGCTGGACCGCCCCGTCCACCTCCCGGTACATGCGCACCTGGATGGGGGTGTGGAGGGTGACCACTCCGGCGTCATAGGCCAGCATGGCCTCGTCCTTGTCGGCGAAGGCGTGGTTCACATCCCCCTCCTCCCGGACATAGGTCAGGTAGTAGGCGCCCAGGATCATATCCTGAGAGGGGATGGTGACCGGGCCGCCGTCCTGGGGCCGCAGCAGGTTGTTGGCCGAGAGCATGAGCACCCGGGCCTCGGTCTGGGCCTCGGCGGACAGGGGGACGTGGACGGCCATCTGGTCGCCGTCGAAGTCGGCGTTGAAGGCGGTACACACCAGGGGGTGGAGCTTGATGGCCCGGCCCTCCACCAGCACCGGCTCGAAGGCCTGGATGCCCAGGCGGTGCAGGGTGGGGGCGCGGTTGAGCATCACCGGGTGGTCCTTGATGACGAACTCCAGGGCGTCCCACACGGCGGCCTCGCCCTTCTCCACCATCTTCTTGGCGGCCTTGATGTTGTTGGCCAGGCCGTCGTCCACCAGCTTCTTCATGACGAAGGGGCGGAA
>CALWVX010000091.1 GCA_944385065.1 uncultured Oscillospiraceae bacterium
TTATTTGATCTCATAGTCCCGGCCGAACTGGAGTTCGCCGAAGTCGATGCGGCTGGAGCGCCGATCCTCCTCGTCCTCCAGATCCTCGTCTGCTCTGGAGTCGGACGCAGGAAACTCGGCGGTGTCGTCCAGATCTTCCTGGGGCGCCTCTTTGGCCCGCTGGTTTTCGGCGGCGGCGTCCTTCATGGCCTGGGCCAGCAGGCGGTGCACATTGTCGTCGATCTCCGAGACCGTTTCATCCACGGGGTCGGGGGCGGGAGTGGTGTCCGGGGGATAGAGCTGGGACAGGCTGTCCAGGAACTGACTGCCCTGGGTCTGAAGGGCGCGCACCTTCTCCACAAAGGCGGCGGTGGCCTGCTGGGCCTGCTGGAGGCGATACTCCTCCGCCTGAAGTTCCCTGGTGATGGAGGACTTCCGGTCGGCGGCTTCGGCCTCGGCCTGCTGAATCAGTTCGGCCTTTTTCTTCTCCGCGTCCTGGACCAGATCGTCAGCCATCCGCTGGGCGGTCATGAGAGCCTTGCGCATGGCCTCCTCGGTGGAGCGGTACTCCTCCACCTTGTCCACCAGCACCTTCATCTTGCTTTTCAGCACCGCGTTTTCATTATACAAAGCGGAGTAGTCCCCGGTGAGAATATCCAGAAACTCGTCCACCTGAGACATATTGTAGCCGCCGAAGGACGCCTTGGAAAAGGCGCGCTCAGACACTTCCTGCGGAGTCAGCATGTTGTTTCCCTCCAGATACAGTCCGAATCGTAGATTTTTCTCTTAAAAATACAGTCCGTTGTTTTCCGGCTCGTCAATCTCGTCGGCGCAAAGTCCGCTTTTGCTCGGAACGCCCGGCGGCATTCCTCGCGCCGCTCCCTTGCGCCTCCTCTCAAAACCGCACCCGCTGCGCTGGGCTGCGGTTTTGGGGCGGCCTGCGGCCGCCGTTAGAAATACAAGCCGTTGTTCTCCAGCTCGTCGATCAGATCCCCTAAAATATCGACGTTGTAAGGTGTGATGATGTAAGTGGAGATGGCCACCTTCTTGATCTTCCCCTCGTTGGCGTAGGCCACGCCGGACAGGAAGTCCAGCAGGCGGCGGGCGATCTCCTTGTTGGTGGACTCCAGGTTGAGCACCACGGTGCGCTTCTCCCGCAGGTGGTCGGCGATGGCGGAGGCGTCCTCAAATTTGTCGGGCTTCACCAGCACCACCTGCAGCTGGGTGGCAGCCCGGATATTCACGACCTTGTTGCTGCGCCGGTCGTCCTCGGGGGCGGGAACGTCGGCCCGGGGGGTGCGCTCCACGCGCTCCCGGCGCTCCACCGGGCGGGGAGAGATATCGAATTCGTCCAGGTCATCCTCGTCCTCATCCTCATAGGGGTGGGCCAGGCGCTTGAACTCGTCAAAAATACCCATAATGGTTCCTCTTTTCTCGTGAAGTAGTTCGTCGTGAGCGGCAGACGCTCAGCGCTCCCCCATAGGAGGCCGGGGGCCGAACAGAGCGGTGCCCACCCGTACCAGAGTGGCACCCTCCGCGATGGCGTCCTCGAAGTCTGCGCTCATGCCCATAGACAGACAATCCATATCACTCTGATTATCCGACATTTTTCCCCGCATGTCAATAAAAAGCTGGTACATTTGTGCAAAATATCTGCGATTCGCCCCGGGGTAGGAAGAAATTGGCGGAATTGCCATCAGGCCCCGCAGACGAATATGGCTGCACGCTCCGGCCGCCTGAATCAGGTCGGGCAAGGCCTCCGGGAGACAGCCGCTTTTGCTCGCCTCTCCGCCGACGTTGACCTCCAGCAGGATGTCCTGCTTCAGGCCCAGCTTGTCCGCCTGGCGGTCGATGGCCTGAAGCAGGTGGAGGGAGTCCACCGACTGAATCAGCGCCGTCCGGCCCACCACCTGCCGGACCTTGTTGGTCTGGAGGTGGCCGATGAAGTGGACCTGGGCCCCGGCATAGGCGTTCGCGGCCAGATGGGCGGTCAGCTCCTGGACCCGGTTTTCTCCGCATACCCGGATGCCGGCGGCGATGGCCGCCCGGATTGTCTCATCGGTCTGCACCTTGGTGGCGGCGCACAGAGTGATCTCCTCCGGCGCCCGGCCGGCGGCAATGGCCGCCCGGGCGATGCGCTCCTGCACTCGCTGTATATTTTCCCGCAGTTCCATTAAAATCCCCCGTTTCTGTCTGTCTCGCGCGGAATCTCTATTCAATCAGCAGCTGGCCGTCCTCCAGGCCGGTGGCCTGGGTGATGACCTCGTCTCCCGCCCGCAGAATGCGGCGGCCGGTGCCCACGGGGCTTACCACATAGTAATCGCTGCCCTCCATCAGCACTTCCACCTCTTTGAATTCGGTGCGCCGGTTGACCAGAGCGTATACCCCCAGCCGGGTCTGTGTGACCTCCTGGCCGGTCTCCTCGTCCGTATAGGTCTCCTCCACCAGACGCAGAGCAGTTTTGGGGATGCGCAGGCCGGACCAGCTCTCAAAGATCAGCTGGGCGGTCTGGCGGCGCAGAAGGGTAGTCTGGGACAGGTAGCGGTCGGAGGAGAAAACCACAGTGCACTGTTCCCCCTCCGGCTGGCCGATCTGCACCACCGTCATGTCCACGTCCTGGCTGAAATCCCCGGAGAAGCGCAGCAGGGCGGTCTCCCCCGGGGTCAGCCGCTGGGCGGCGTCGACGGGAAGGTTGACAATGAAATACCAGCGGTCGGACAAAATCAATTTGCCGGTGGAGCCGGTCTCCTGGGCGGGGGCGGAATCCATCAGGGACTGGAGGGAGGAGGGGGTGAGCTGTAAGATGCTGTCCGGAGTGAGCAGCGTCTCGTAGCCGTCCACCAGACTGGAGAAATATCCCGCCTGGCTGGCGGTCACCCGGGTGGTGGCGGAGGAGGAGCGCTGATTCACGTCGGCCAGCTGGCCGCGCAGCTCCTGGAGCCGTGCGGTCAGATCCCCGGCGGTGATCTCATCCCCGTATGTATAGCCCCGGCGGAGAATGTCGCTTTTGACCGTCCGAACCTGGTCTTCCAGGTCGCCGTAGTCCCCCAGGGCGGCGCTGGCCCGCAGAGAGACAATGTCCTGGAGAATATCCTCGTCCAGCCGTGCGGCGGAGGCGGTGCTCCCGCCCTGGCCCACTGCGTACTCCAGCAGCTCGATCTCCTGGATCAGGGCCTGAATCTGCGCCTGATCCGCCTGGGCCTGGGTGTTTTGATAGACCAGGGCCACCGTCTGACCGACGCCCACCTTCTCCCCCTCGCTGCGGGTGAGCTCCACAATGCCCGACTGGACGGGGAAGACGGTCTCCTGGCGGGCCAGCAGGCCGTCGGCCTCCACGCTGTCATCAGCGGTATAGGAGTAGACCAGGGTGGTGTGATAGGGCTCGTTGACGGCCTGATAGACATAGTAGCCGAAATAGATGCACAGCACCGCGAAGATGGCCAGAATGACAAAGGTGATCAGTGATTTTCCTTGTTTCATAGGGGTTCCTTTTCTTTCTCTTGGGGAGAGGAGGGAGCGGGATTACTCCACCTCTCCGGGCTCGTACAGCGGGACGGGCCGCTCGGGCACAATGGTGGAAATGGCGTGCTTGTAGACGATCTGCTGCTTGCCGTCGCTGGTGAGCACGACGGTAAAGGCGTCAAATCCGGTGACATAGCCCCGCATCTGAAAGCCGTTCATCAGAAACATGGTGACGCTCCGGCGATCCCGCCGGACCTGGGTGAGGAAGACGTCCTGGAGGTTGTTGGTTTTCTGCATATGTAGCACTCCTTTTTCTTTAGGCCGGGCGCACCGCCGGCTGGAATGCCACTATCATATACCGAAATCCCGCAGAAATTTGGTCGAAGCCTGGAGCGCGGCGGCAAAATCAGGCCGGCTGTCCCAGCGGATCCAGCGGGCCGCCTCATTGCGCCGGAACCAGGTGAGCTGCCGCTTGGCATACTGCCGGGAGCGCAGCTTGATCTCCTCCGCCGCCCGGAGGAGGTCTCCGTCTCCCCGGAGGGCGGCGGCCATCTCCTTATAGCCGATGGCCTGCATGGCGGTGCAGCCGTCCGGCACGCCGGAGTCCAGCAGGGAGCGCACCTCCTCCGCCAGCCCGTCGGCCATCATCTGATCCACCCGCCGGTCGATGCGCTCCCACATATCCTCCCGGCGGGCAAAGGCCAGGGTGATGGTGAGAGCCTCATACCGGGGGGGGAGGGCGCGGGTGTCGGCGTTGTGCTGGGAGATGGTCCGGCCGGTGGAGCGATAGACCTCCAGGGCCCGGACGATGCGCTTGGAGTCGTTGGGGTGGAGGCGGGCGGCGGTGTCCGGGTCCACCTGAGAGAGCTCGCGCAGCAGAGCGGCCCCGCCCCGGGCGGCCAGCTCCTCCTCCAGTTCCCGGCGCAGAGGGCTGTCCGGGTCAAAGCGGGCGAAGGTCCGGCCGGACAGAAGGGAGTCGATGTACAGTCCCGTCCCGCCGGCCACAACGGGGAGCTTCCCCCGGGCCAGAATGTCATCCACCCGGGCGGCGGCCATCTCCACATACCGGGCCACAGAGAAGTCCTCCTCCGGGTCGGCCACGTCAATCATATGGTGGGGAACGCTCCGCATCTCCGCCGGAGTGGGCTTGGCGGTTCCGATGTCCATGCGGCGGTAAATCTGCATGGAGTCGGCGGAGACCACCTCGCCGCCGTGTTCCAGGGCCAGCTCCACCGCCAGACGGGTCTTGCCCGAGGCGGTGGGGCCGCTGATGACAACAACTTTGGGGGGCATGGGATCACCTCGGGTCAGAGTGGAGATAAAAAACAGAGTGAAAGGAGAAACAGGGGTGACGGTGCCGCAGGAATAGAAGTCAATTCAGGATGGGTATTCAGAGATCGGCCATCGGGTCACGGCATCCCGGGACGCGAGAAGAGAGCGGAGCAGCTCGTCCAGTTTTCCATTGAAGTGGCTGCTCCCCGCCTGAAACAGGGCCTCCTTTTCCTGGTCGGACAGAAACAGCGCGTCCGATTTCATAGCGTCATGGACCCAGGGGCCGTCATCGGTAAGGGTGCCGGAAAAGGCGGTGGGGGTGACCTGTATCAGGTGCCAGCCGTCAGGCTGAGGCCCGGGGGAAACCAGAAGATCCATATCATCTGATTCAGACAAGGCATTACGTAGGGACAGGTCGCCCAGCACCAGCTTGGTGAAGGGCCTGTGGTTGGTGGTGATAACGCGGCCCCTGGTGGCTTCCGGATAGCCGAAATCCATGGACGCTCCCACCAGACCAGCGACAAAGCGGACCCCGCTTCCAGAGGCGCCGCGGGGGCGGATATGAAGCTCATAGGGGTGTTCCAAGCGGACCATGGTGCTGGCATAGAGGGAGAAGGAGCGGCTACGGCCGGCATATTCCTGCCTGACACGGACTAATAGGGGGTGCCCATCATCCTGGGGAAGGAGCAGATCACTGTCACAGTCCCAATCCCGTCCGCCAAAATAATAACCGCCTCTGGCCTTTTGATAGCGGGCCAGATATAGATTCCAATTCACAGCCATAGCGTATCCCTCCTGATCCGCGGCGCTCACGTCCGCTTGAACTGTTTCTCCAGCTCCTTCCGGGTCAGCTGAATGGCCACCGGCCGGCCGTGGGGGCAGTACTTGACCTGCCCGGACATGACCGCCCGGGCCACCCGCTCCAGCTCCTGGGGGCTGGTGTGCCAGCCCCCCTTGATGGCCGCCTTGCAGGCCATGGTGTGCAGCAGTTCGTCCCGGGCGGCGGCGGGATTGGCCGAGCCGCCGGTGAGCAGCTTCTGGGCGATCTCCTCCAGCGTGGCGGGGATGTCCTCCACGGCCACGTCAAAGGGGGCCCGGCGCACCGCCAGGTCCTGGCCCAGCTCGTCCACTTCAAAGCCGAACTCCTCCAGCAGCTCCTGGTGGTCCAGCAGGACCTGCTGTTCCGGGGCGGACAGACGGCACACCGCCGGGGTGAGGAGGGTCTGGGACATGGGGTCGTAACCCTCGGCCTTCATCCGGTCGAAGTTCATCCGCTCGTGGGCGGCGTGTTTGTCAATGAACAGGACGGTGTCCCCCTGCTCCACGATGATATAGGTGTTCAGCACCTCGCCCGCCACCCGCCAGCTGTCCGGAAGGGGCTCTTCCTGCGGAGCGGGTTCCTCCCGCCGGGGGGCGGGGACCGGCGGCGCCGGCTTGGGTGCTGCCGCCCGGGGCTCCGGAGCCGGCGGAGGGACGGGGCGGGAGACAGAAGGAGAGATAGGAGCGGCGGCGGGCCGCGGAGAGGGCGCGGGGCGCTCCGGAGGCCGCCCGGTCTCCGGACGGGAGGAGGCCGCGGGGGCGGGAGCGGGCCGGGGCGGCGAATAGACGGCGTCGTGGACCCGGACGGTCACCGGACCGGGGGCGGGCCGGGGCTCCATGGGGATGCGGGTCTGAACGGGCTCCGCCGCCGTTTGGGGCGAAAAAGCGGGGATGGTCTCCTGCTTCAGCTCCGCCCGGGGGTGGGTGCGGTCCCCCTCCAGGGCGGAGAGAACGGCGTGGTAGACGGCGGAGAACACCGCCCGCTCGCTGCCGAATTTCACCTCAGTTTTGGCCGGGTGGACGTTCACGTCCACCGCGCTGAGCCGGGTTGTCACATGGAGAACGCAGCCGGGGAATTTGCCCACCATCTTCTGGTTCTGATAGGCCTGTTCCAGGGCGGCGGTCAGCAGCTTGGATTTCACCTGCCGGCCGTTGACGAAGAAAAACTGCCAGTTCCGGCTGCCCCGGCAGCAGGCGGGCAGGGAGGCGAAACCGGTGACCGTCATGTCCTCTCCGCTGCCCTTCACCGGGCGGAAGCCCAGGGCCAGCTCCCGGCCCAGCACCGCGTACACGGCGGACTGCAGCTGCCCGTCCCCGGGGGTGAGCAGCTCCTGTCTGCCGTCCCGGATGAATTTGACCGACACCTCCGGGTGGGACAGGGCCTCCCGCTGGACGGCGGCAAAGACGGCGGCCCCCTCGGCCGCGTCCTTTTTCATGAATTTCAGCCGGGCGGGGGTGTTGTAAAACAGGTCCCGCACCACTATGGTGGTGCCCAGGGGACAGCCAGCCTCCTCCACTTGTCCGGGTACGCCCCCCTCCAGGGTCAGGGAGGCCCCCAGGGGGCGGTCGGCGGGGCGGGTGAGCACCTCCACCCGGGACACGGC
>CALWVX010000092.1 GCA_944385065.1 uncultured Oscillospiraceae bacterium
GCGGCGGCCCTGGTGGGCCTGGACCAGCTGGTGAAATACCTGGTCCTGCAACATATCGAGCTGGGGGCCCATGTGCCCTTCATTCCCCATGTGCTGGAGCTGACCTATGTCCAGAACACCGGCGCCGCCTTTTCCATCTTCAGCGGCCACACCTGGGTGCTGGCCCTGATCTCCCTGGTCATGTCCCTGGTGCTGGCACTGGCCATCTGGAAAAATTTCTTCCGCCACCCGGTGGGCAAGGTGACCCTCACCCTGCTGCTGGCCGGGGCGGTGGGCAACCTCATCGACCGGGT
Organism: uncultured Oscillospiraceae bacterium; assembly: GCA_944385065.1. Taxonomy (GTDB): domain Bacteria; phylum Bacillota; class Clostridia; order Oscillospirales; family Oscillospiraceae; genus Lawsonibacter. The sequence continues at coordinate 294 of CALWVX010000092.1, forward strand.
GTTCCGGGGGTTTGTGGTGGATATGTTCAACGTGCTGTTCATGGATTTTGCCGTGTTCAACGTGGCCGACATCTGCGTGGTGGTGGGAGGTATTGCCGCGGCGGCCTATTACCTGCTGCTCATGGACAAGCTGGAGCCCCGGGAGAAAAAGCATGACAGCGCTGCGGCAGACCGCTGACCGGGAGGGGGAGCGGGCCGACTCCTTTCTGGCCCGGACCGTCCCCGGTCTGACCCGCTCTGCCGCCCAGCGGCTGCTGGAGGAGGGGCGGGTGACCTGCGCCGGCCGGCCGGTGAAGAAAAACGACCGGCTCGCCCCCGGCCAGGAGCTGGAGATTGTCCTGCCCGACCCGGAGCCGGTGGAAATCTGCCCCCAGAATATCCCGCTGGACGTGGTCTATGAGGACGGCGACGTGATCGTGGTGAACAAGCCGGTGGGGATGGTGGTCCACCCCGCCCCCGGCCACCCGGACGGCACGCTGGTCAACGCACTGTTATATCATTGCGGAACATCGCTGTCCGGAATCAACGGGCAGCTGCGCCCGGGGATTGTCCACCGGATCGACCGGGACACCTCCGGGCTGATCATCGCCGCCAAGAATGACCGGGCCCACCTGGCCCTGGCCGCCCAGCTCCAGGACCACACCTTGGCCCGGGTGTACGAGGCGGTGGCGGTGGGGGGCTTTCGGGAGGACAGCGGAACGGTGGACGCCCCCATCGGGCGGCATCCGGTGGACCGGAAGAAGATGGCGGTGGACCGCCGGAACGGCCGGCCGGCGGTGACCCACTGGACCGTGCTGGCCCGGTACCCCGGCTATACCCATCTGGAGTGCCGGCTGGAGACGGGCCGCACCCACCAGATCCGGGTCCACATGGCCTCGCTGGGCCACCCGCTGCTGGGGGACACGGTATACGGGAGCAGAAAGCCCTGGCCCGGTCTGGCCGGTCAGTGCCTCCACGCCCGAAAGCTGCGATTCCTCCACCCCTCCACCGGGGAACCGGTGGAGCTGGAGTGCCCTCTGCCCGACTGGTTCCAGCGGGTGCTGAAGCAGCTTGACAGGTGAAAATCCTTGACGGCTGAAAGCAGTTCAAACAGACAGCGCCGCCGGAAACATCCGGCGGCGCTGCTTTTTTCCGGGGCAAATATGATTTGCTTGCCCATCTCCCGCCGCGATGCTAAGATGAGAGTGAAAGGAGCGAGGAAGATGAACGAGATCGCGGCCAACATCAGATCCCTGCGCAGGGAGAAGGGCTGGTCCCAGGAGCAGCTGGCCCAGGCCCTTCATGTGACCCGTCAGACCGTGTCCGCCTGGGAGCGGGGCCTGTCCCTGCCCGGCCTGGACACCCTGGGGGAGATCGCCCGGGTTCTGGAGGCGGAGCCGGAGCGGCTGCTCTACGGGGCCCGGGGGACGAAAAAACCACAGTACCGCCATGTGACGGTCTGGCCGGTGCTCCTGGGACTGATGGCGCTGTTCTATGTGATGGTGTTCTGGCTGCTCCCCATCCCGCTGAGCTGGGTGGTGGGCACGATGAGCGATACGGCCTTTCTCCTGGGCGGGCAGCTGTTCCTGACCCTGGTGATCGGGGTGGTATACTGCCTGCTGAAGGACGAGATCCGCAACCGGGACTTCTACGCCGACCGGGACGACGACCCCGCCGACGAGGAGGAGTAGGGGGGGAGCGGCGCGCCCGGGCTATCGGATGATGATGTTTTCCGAGATTTCGCACAGGGCCTGGGCGGCCTCCATGTCAAACCGGCCGCTGCGGGCCAGATCGGACAGGGAGATCATGCCCACCAGCTTGCCCTCCTCCACCACCGGAAGCCGGCGCACCTGGTGGAGGGACATGAGGCGGGTGGCCTCCCGGCAGTCGGCCCCGGGGGAGACGGTGGCGCAGCCCCGGGTCATGATGTCCCGCACCGGGGTCTGGGCCGGGTCCTCCTCCGCCGCCACGCACCGCAGCACAATGTCCCGGTCGGTGACCATCCCCCGCAGCCGCCGGTCCTCCCCGCACACGGGCAGGGAGCCCACGTTGTGCCGGCTGATGAGCCGGGCGGCCAGGGCCGCCGAGGAGCCGGGCTCCACCGTCACCACATTGGGATTCATCAGATCTTTGACCTGCATCATAACAAAACCGCCCTTTCGGTAAAACCTGGAGTACAGCCAGTGTAACCGAAGGGGCGGCGATTTATACCGGGAAGAATGAGAAGTCGGGAGCTGTGGGCCCCCGCCGGAGCCCGGCGTCCCGCTATCGGCCCAGCCAGGCGGCGTAGTCGGCGGAGCTGCCCACCCGGCCCACCGCCGAAACGGAGGCGCGATCCATCTGAAACAGCTCGCCGGCCAGGTCCCGCAGCTGTTCCCGGGTGACCGCGTCGTACAGCTCCAGCAGCTCCTCGGTCTCCCGCACCCGGCCGTACAGCAGGGCGCTGGAGCCCAGGTGGCTCATGCGGGCCTGGATCGACTCGCCCCCCATGAGCAGGTTGGCCTTGGCCTGTTCCCGGACCCGGTCCACCTCCTCCTGGGTGGGGCCGTGGTCGGCCAGCTCCAGGGCCACCCGACGGGCCCCCTCCAGGGCGGACCACTCCTGTTCCCGGCTGACGGCGGCGTAGATGCCCAGCAGGCCGGTGTCCGCGTGGTCGGCCACATAGGAGTACACCGCGTAGCACAGTCCCCGCTCCTCCCGCAGCTGCTGGAACAGCCGGGAGGAACAGCCGCCCCCCAGCAGGGCGTTGAGGAGCATCACCTGCTGCCGCCGGGGGTCCAGATAGCTGGGAGCGGGGAAGGCCAGAATCAGATGGTTTTGCTCGATGGCCTTCTTTTTGGCGGCGACAGCGGGGCGGTAGGCCACCGGAGGGCTCTGAGCGGGCAGGCCGGAGGGGAGAGAGGCCAGCAGCTGGGCCAGCTCATCCGCCTGCCGCTGGGAGAACCGGCCGGCCAGGGCGGCGACCAGATTGCCCGCGTGGTAGTGCTTGCGCTGCCACCGGGCCAGCCACTCCCCCGTCATCCCAGACAGGGTGGACTGGCGGCCCAGAATGGGGCGGGCCAGGGCGGTGCCCCGATAGACGGCGGCGGACAGGCGCTCGCTCACCAGGTCCTCCGGGGCGTCCTCATACATGCCGATCTCCTCCAGAATGACCCCCCGCTCCAGTTCCACGTCCCCCTGGTCGAACCGGGAGTGAAACAGCATGTCGGCCAGAATGTCCAGCCCGGCGTCCAGATGCCGGTCCAGGGTGCGGCAGTAAAAGCAGGTGTGCTCCTTGGTGGTATAGGCGTTGAACTGCCCGCCGATGGCGTCCATGTCCCGGGCCAGCTGTCCCGCCGAGCGGCGGGCGGTCCCTTTGAAGAGCATGTGCTCGATAAAGTGGGCGGCCCCGTTTTCCCGGGCCCCCTCGTGGCGGGAGCCCACGCCCACGAAAAAGCCCAGAGCGGCGGACTGGGCCTCCGGCACCTGCTGGGTCAGCAGCCGGGCCCCGTTGGGCAGAGTGGTCTGTTGGTACATAGCGGCCTCCTGAAAAAACGTAAGACTGTTGGAGAGTATACCACAAAACAGGACCTTCGTCCACCTGGGAAAAATTTTCGCCGCCCGGTATAAGGGCCGCCCGCCCGGTCCACAATAGGGTGCGGAGGTGGTTTTGTGAAAAAACCTGGCTTTTGGAAAAAGCTGGGCGACTTCGCGCTGGGAAAGGGCTTCTACATAGTCCTGTTCCTGTGCGTGGCCGCCATAGGAATTTCGGGCTATTATCTGCTTCAAACCGCCGTGACCGACGCGGGCACCCCTGCCCGTCAGGCGGGCGGAGACGCGTCGGTCACCGTGCCGGACCGGGACGTGACGCTGCCGACGACCCCCGTGTCTCCGGTCCGGCCGGACAGTGGGAACCAGGAACCGGAGGAGCCGGTCCAGACCCAGCCGGACAACCCGGAGCCGGCGGCGCAGGAGCCGGTCTCGGAGCCGGTGGAGGCCGACCCGGATCAGACCGTCTCCCAGGTGTTCACCTGGCCGGTGAAGGGGAGCGTCCTGCGGGACTACAGTCTGGAGACCCTGCTGCCTGACCCCACGCTGGGGGACTGGCGCACCCACAGCGGACTGGACATCGCCGCGGCCGACGGGGTGAACGTGCTGTCCATCAGCGCGGGCACGGTGAGCCAGGTCTATGAGGACGACCTGATGGGCACCACGGTGGTGGTGGACCACGGGGGCGGACTGCAGTCCCGGTACTGTAATCTGGCACAGGAGGTGTCCGTGGCCGTGGGCGACACGGTGGACATCGGCACGGTGCTGGGCAGCGTGGGGCGCACCGCCATTCTGGAGGTGGGGATGGACCCCCACCTGCATCTGGAGACCACCCTGAACGGGGTGCTGGTGGATCCCAAGGAGTATCTGGAATAACAACAAAGCGGTACAGGCTGCGGGCCTGTACCGCTTTGTTGTTTCCGGATCGACTCTTTTTCAGGGGGAGAGCCCTATTCCGCCAGAACGGTCCGGCGGATGTTCCGGGCGAAGTCCTCCAGCCGGTCCACGATGCCGGGCAGAGCCATGGCCTGACCGGGAAAGTTGGCCGTCTCCATCAGAGCGAACCGGGGGGGCAGGTAGAAGGATTTGTTCATGTTCAGGGCGGCGATCACCTGCCGGGCCAGAATATCCCCCCCGGAGTAGCCCGAGACGATGAGGGCGAACACCGCCTTGTCGTAAAACCGGGTCTGCCGGAACAGGGCGGTGAGCCGGTTGATGAAGGCGGTCAGGTTGGCCGACAGGGCGTCGTTATAGTTGGGGCACAGGAGCACCAGGGCGTCGGCTGCCCGGACGGCGGGGTAGACCTCCTCCGACATGACGCCGCCGTAGAAGCACTCCCCCCGCTCGCCGAAGTGCAGGCACATGGTGTAGGGGCAGCCGGAGCAGTCGGACAGGGTGCCGTTGCGCAGGCCGATCTCCTGAATGTCGCACCGGTCCTCCAGCTCGGCGCGCACCCGGCTCCACAGGGCCATGGTGTTGGAGGTGTGGTGGCTGGAGGCGTGGAGGGCCAGCAGCCTGGGCCGCTCCTTCCTGGGAAAGCCGGGATTCTCCAGCCGCTCCGCCAGGTCCCGGACGGCGGCCTCGTAGGCCCCCATGAGGGTGGCCCCCTGAACCTGGGCCTGGACCTGGAAGTTGGCCAGAGAGCCGGTCCCCTCCACCAGAGGCCGGCCGATGAGGGCGCAGCCCGCCCGGTTCAGGGCCAGGGCCAGCTCGGCGGCGGCCGACTTGGTGTACAGCTCCCCGGCTCCGTCCACGATCAGCCCGGCGGTGCAGCCCTCCAGCAGCCCCGGCTCGCTCCGCAGACGGACCAGCATTCGGATATACTCCAGGTTGATCCCCCACTCCCCCAGGGGGAGGGCGAAGAGGAGCGTGCGCCCCGGAAGGCCGTCCAGCTCCTCCGCCCGGGTGAGAATCTGGACCGGCCGCTCCCCCAGGGCGCGGCGCAGCACCCCCGCCAGCCGGGCGTCCGCCCACAGGGCGTCGGGGGCGGGATGAATCAGAACAAGGGACATCTCACGCATCTCCTTTTAGCGCTTTTTCCACCGGTCCCACAGGGCAAAGACCGCCCACAGGACGGCGGCGGCCAGCAGGGCAGACAACAGGGCGGCAAAAACGACGCCTTCCGCGGCAGGCATTGCCCCGGTTTGGATCATGCCGGGCTCCGGAGCGGGGTGGAACCCCCGTTTCAGCCGGATCAAAAAGACCAGCAGAACCACGACTGCGGTCAGAATGGGCCTCCATCTGGGCTTCATGAGAATCGCTCCTTTCGTCTCATGTCCCGGCTGTTCGGCCAGGAATACTCCAAACCTGTTCTCAGCGGCAAAGGGGAAAGGTATCGCTTTTTTCGGAAGCCCCTCCCAAAAGCGGCCCGCAGGAGAGCTGCCGCATACGGCGCGGTAGGGCACACCGTCCAGCTGGATTTCCGCCCACAGGGTGTCGGGAACGGGGCATGCCTGACGGCGAAGTTCAGGCAGGACGCCTGATTTTGGCGAAGAACAGGAAATAGACCAGAAGGGCATCAATGATCAGGTCATAGAAGCGCAGCCGGTCAAAAAGCAGGATGCTGGAGGCGGCCGAGACCAGCACGATGCCGACACCGATCAGCTTGGGAAACAGGCCGGGACATTTGGCGGTCCAGACCAGCGCGGCTAAAATGGGAGAGCACAGGGCGAACAGGGTCCAGCCGGCGATGATGACACGGCTGTACACGCCGTGGGTGAGGACCGCCGCGGTATAGTAGGAGACCAGCATCCCCAGACAGAAGGGGACGATGTTGGCCATGGCCTGCCTTCGAGTGGGGCTGTACAGGGCGATCAGAGTGCCCAGCAGGATCCAGACGGCCAGCTGAGAAAAGATGTTCCCCAGGTTCTGGGTATACAGGTCCAACAGCCTGCTGAGGACGCCCAGCAGCAGTCCGGCGGCCAGGGTGGCCGCTGGATTCAGGGGGCGAAAGGGCTTTGCGCGGCGGTTTCTCACAGGATTTCTTTCAAATGCTCCGCCGCCTCCCGGATGTGCCCGAAGAGCGGGCCCGGGATGTGGGGCAGCAGCTCGGTCTCGATGCCGGCGGGGGTGCAGCGGTTTTTGACCCCCATATAGACTCCGTCCAGGAACACCGACCCGCAGTGCCACTCCCCCCGGAGGGTGAGCAGGATGGACAGGGCCCCGGAGGACAGGGCGGGGGCCACATAGGGCTT
>CALWVX010000093.1 GCA_944385065.1 uncultured Oscillospiraceae bacterium
AGCAGGGCGCCCTTGGGCAGCTTGGCGCCGATCTCGGTGTACTTCTGGGGGTTGTGCAGGATGTCGATGATCTCCTGAAGAGACTCCTTGGCCTCGTCCTGACCGGCCACGTCCCGGAAGGTGACGCCGGTCTTTTTCTCCACATACACCTTGGCGTTGGCCTTGCCCACGCCGCCGATGCCGCCCATGCCGCCCTTTCCGCCGATGCCCCGGAACAGGAACATCATGGCGGCCACCATGATCACGATGGGCAGCAGGGTGGTGATCAGCAGGGAGAGGATATAGGAGGAACTGTCCACCGGGTCGGTGTCGTGCTTAACCCCATTTTCCCGCAGGAACTGGAGCAGCTCATAGTCCTCAACGGGGGGCGGAGTGGTCACATATTCCGCCGGCACATTTTCCTGGGCGGGCATCATCCAGGCAAACATGCCGCTGCCCTGGCTGCTGTTCTCCTCGGTCAGGTAAGAGCGGGCCTCCTCTTCCGCCCCCTCCTTCAGGTGGATGGTGTACTGGCCGCTCTCCAGATTCACCTCGTCCACCAGTCCGGCCTCCACCCATTCATAGAAGGTGGAATAGTCCACCTGAACCTGATTGGAATGGGCGTAGGAGTTGGAGCAGCTGCGAAAGAGCATGGTCAACACCAGCGCCCACAGAATGATACTGATCAGCCCAACTATATTTTTCTTGTTGTTGTTATTTCCCTTGTCCGGTTTCACCAGGAGTATACCTCCATTTTTTGGCAATTTCCCCTTCTCGGGTCCGCGCTGACTTGTATCATACCACATTCTTTCCTTAAAAACAAGAAAAGGCCGTGTAAACTTTCTGTGACAGTTTTCTCCCCGGCCCGACAATTTCCCACTTCCCACCTCCGTCCATCTGTGGTAGAATAAAGGGCGATTGAATTCTCCCCTTTGACAAAGCGCCCCGCGCCGCCGCGCAGGGGCTCCAAGCTCTTCTCCGGCCGAACGGCCCGGAGAAGCTCTGAATTTCTGATCGGGAAGACAGGAGGCTGCTGTCCCATGAACAAACGACCCCCTCTGCGCCGCTCCGCCCCTGTGGAGACGGAAAATGACGGCGTGATCGAGGGCCGCAACGCGGTCATCGAGGCTCTGCGGGCGGGTACGCCCATTGACAAAATCTACCTGATGAAGGGGGAAGGCGACTCCGCCCTGGGCCACATCGCCTCCACCGCCCGGGAGCGGGGCATTGTGGTGGTGGACGCCGACCGGCGCAAGCTGGACAACATGAGCCGCACCCACGCCCATCAGGGGGTCATTGCTCTGGCCGCCGTGCGGGAGTATGCCAGCGTGGATGACATTCTGAACGCCGCCCGGGAAAAGGGCGAGCCCCCTCTGATCGTGGTATGTGATGAACTCAGCGACCCCCACAACCTGGGTGCGGTGATCCGCACCGCAGACGCCGCAGGGGCCCACGGGGTCATCATTCCCAAGCGCCGCTCCGCCGGGCTCACCGCCGTGGTGGGCAAGACTTCCGCCGGAGCGGTGGCCCATGTACCGGTGGCCCGAGTACCCAACCTCCCCGCCCTGCTGAAAGAACTGAAGGAGGCGGGCGTGTGGGTATTCGGCACCGCCGCCGACGGGACTACCTCCCTGTACCAGGCCGACCTGAAGGGCCCCGCCGCCATCGTCATCGGCAGCGAGGGGACCGGCATGGGCCGGCTGGTGGCGGAGAACTGCGACTTTACCGTCTCCATCCCCATGTTCGGCAAAATCAACTCCCTGAACGCCTCTGCCGCCGCCGCCGTCCTGCTCTATGAAGCGGTGCGTCAGCGCACAGGCTCGCTGGGATAAATAACTGCGCAGGGGGATGTCTCCCTTTTACCATAGACCCATAGACCGTTGAGGATGTCTTTCACCATGCACCACCAGGATCAAGATAAAAAACTGAATCAGGACGGCCTGGAGCCCAGCAATCCGCCTGTCGGACACACTCCGGGGGAAGAATACTCTCTGGACGATATTCTGGCGGAGTTCGGCGGCGGGACCGGCCGTCCCCGCGCGGTTCCCACCGACTGGGACCAATCCGGTCCCGACCTCCCCTGGCCCGAAGCGCCCAAACGGCCCCATCCGGAGGGAAAACTGGTCGCCTTCCCCGGCACCGTCCCGCCGGAGGAGTCGGAGGATGAGGAAGACGCCGGGGACCCGGACCTCTCCTCTCCCTCCGGAGATGAGCCGGAAGAGGACCCTGCGGAAGACACCCCGGAAGAAGATGCGGACGAGCCGGAGGCTGAAGAGGACCAGAAGGTTATCGCCTTCCCCGAGGAGGAGAGCGTCCTGTCTGCTTTTCTCAAGGACATCGGCAAAAAGGCCGACAACTATGCCGACCGCATGTTCGAGGAGGACGAGGCGGTGGACCGGGAAGAGGTCCGCCGCCTGGAAAAGCTGATCCCCGGCACGGATCAGGAGGAGCCGCCGCCGGAGCAGGAGCCGTTCCGCCTGCGGCTGCCCCGGCGGAAGGAAGTTCCGCCCCCCGACGCATCGCCCCAAAAGCTGGCTCAGCGCTATGGCAAGGGGCTCAAGGGCATGGCCGTGCGGTGCTGGCTGCTGGTGCTGCTGTTCCTTCTGGCGCTGGTCCAGGCCCTGGCCCCCATTCTGGGGCCGTTGGTGGGCCTGAGCTGGCTTCCGCCGCTGGACACCGCCTCGGCACAGGCCTGGATCTGCACCGGTCTGCTGGGCGCGGGTGCCCTGCTCTCCCTTGACGTCATTCTGGTCGGCATCATCCGGGGCTTCCAGCTGAAATTCGGCATGGACACGCTGGCCGCTCTGGCCTGTCTCTTCACCCTGGCCGACAGCGTCCAGCTGGCCCTCTCCCCTCAGCCGGAGAACCGCCTGCCTTATGCCCTGGCCTGTCTGGCGGGACTTTATTTTCAGCTGCGGGGGCGCTATCACAAACAGCTGGCCTCCCGCCTGTCCTGTCGGACCGCCGCCGCCTCCTCCCACCCCTACCGGGTGACGCTGGATGAGGGAAAGTGGAGCGGCCGGGACACCTTTGTCAAGTGGCAGGGCACCGCCCAGGGCTTCGGCAGCCAGATTCAAGCCGACGACGGAGCCCAGCGGATCTTCCGCCGGTTCTGTCCCCTGCTGTTCACGGCCGACGTGGTGCTGGCCCTGCTGGCCTCTCTGGGCACGGGAAATCCCCAGCGCCTGCTGTGGACGCTGTCCGCCCTCTTCACCGCCACCGCCGCCTTCGGGGGCGGCATCGCCTACGGCCGCTCTTTCCACAAGTCGGCCCGCCGTCTGGCCCAGAGCGGAGCCGCTCTGGCCGGCTGGCCGGGGATCGCCCGGGCTGGCCGCGGAGACCGGGTCCTGATCACCGACACGGACCTGTTCCCTCCCGGACATGTGGAGCTCAACGGATACAAGGTGCTGGGCAGCTTCCCCGCCGAGCGGGTGGTGGCCTATACCGCCACCCTTATTGTGGACTCGGGCAGCGGTCTGGGACGGCTGTTCCATGACTACCTGCGCTCCATGGGGGGGCTGCTCCGGCGCGCCGAGCGGCTCACCTGCTATGAGGGCGGACTGTCCGCCAACATCCGGGGAGATCAGGTTCTGGTGGGCTCCGCCGCCTTTATGAATCTGATGGAAATCCCCCTGCCCCAGGGGCTGAACGTGAAAAACGCGGTCTTCTGCGCCATCGACGGACAGCTGGCCGGCATCTTTGCCCTGAACTATACCCTCCACGACACGGTCTTCCCCGCTGTGGAGGAGCTTCTGCTGGAAAAAGTGGGGCCCGTTCTGGCCACCCGGGATTTCAATCTGATCCCCGCCATGCTCCAGCAGCGGTTCAAGCTGGCGGCGGACAAAATGGACTTTCCCCCGGTGGAGCGGCGGCGGGAGCTGTCCGACCCGGAACAGCCCCACTCCGACACCCTGACGGCCCTGCTGTGCCGGGAGGGTCTGCTCCCCTTCGCCGAATCGGTCGCCGCCGCCCGGCGGCTGGGCATCGCTGCCCGGCTGGGCGCGGTCATCTGCTGCGCCGGCTCCACCCTGGGCCTGATTCTGGCCGCTTATCTCACCTCCATCGGCGCTTACACTTCCCTGTCCACCCTGAGCCTCCTGGTGTATCTGCTCACCTGGCTGGCCCCGGTCTGGTTCCTGTCCGACTGGTCCCACAGATTTTAACTGCATGAAGGAGTATGGCTATGATTCGCCCATCTGTATCCGCCGACCTGTCCGCCATCGCGGACATCTATGAGGAGATTCTCACCCAGGAGGAGCGCCGCCCCGCCTCCTACACCAACTGGATGCGGGGCAAGTACCCCACTCTGGACACCGCCCGGCGCGCCCTGGAGGAGGGCACCCTGTGGACGGCGGAAGAGGATGGCGCGATCTATGGCGCTGTTATTCTCAACGGCGTCCAGCTGCCTGAATATGACGCGATCCCCTGGCAGTTTCCGGCGGATCCGGGGCAGGTGGCCGTGATCCACACCCTGGTCATCTCCCCCCGGTGGGCCGGCCGGGGCAAGGCCCGGGAATTCGTCTCCTTCTGCGAGGAGGAGGCCCGCCGCCAGGGCAAGACGGTCATGCGGCTGGACACCTACGAGGGCAACGACCCCGCCAACGCCATGTACCCCAGACTGGGCTACCGCCTGGCCGGGGCCACGCAGTTTTTCTTCCAGGGCTTCATCCACGAGGTGCTCAACTGCTACGAAAAGCAGCTGTAACCGTTTGGGCCCGGCATGAGGATCATCTGGAAAGGAGCTTCGCCATGGACTGTGTCCCCTCAATTGACGGCGCCTGGATTCAGCGCCGCCTGGAAGAGCTGGCCCATATCTCGGCCCTGACCGACCGGCTCTGGCGTCCCAGCTACACTCCCCAGGAGGAACAGGCCCGCTGCCTGCTGGAATCCTGGTTTGTTCAGGCCGGATTGTCCCCCCGTCGGGATGCGGCCGGCAACCTCTACGGCCGGACCGGCGGCACAGGAAGGGTCACTCTGGTCGGCTCCCACATGGACACGGTGAAGGGCGCGGGCGCCTATGACGGAACGGCGGGCATCCTGTGCGGTCTGGCCGCCCTGCAGGCCCTTCTGGCGCAATACGGCCCGCCCCACACCCCCGTGGAGCTGGTGTCCATGGTGGAGGAAGAGGGCAGCCGCTTTTCCGACGCCTCTTTCTGGGGCAGCCGGTCCATCCTGGGGCAGGCGGACCCGGCGCTGCTCTCCTGTCGGGACGAGGAGGGCATAACCCTTGCCCGGGCCATGACCGATGCCGGCTACTCCCCCTCCCGCCTGCCTGAGGCCCGGCGGGATGACCTGGCCCGCTATTTCGAGGTTCACATCGAACAGGGCCCCATTCTGGAGCACCGGGGCGTGCAGCTGGGCATTGTGGACACCATCACCGGCCTGGGGACGCTGGAAGCCGAGATCACCGGCCGCGCCGATCACGCCGGCACCACTCCCATGGACCTGCGTTTGGACGCCCTCCAGGGGGCGGCCCGCCTGATCCTGCAGCTGCCTGATCTGGCCCGCTCCTTCCGAAACGCCACCGTCACCGCCGGCTCTTTCCAGGTGTTCCCCGGCTCGGCCAACGTGGTCCCCGGCCGGGTATCCATTCTGGTGGACTACCGCGCCCCGGACCCCCGCGATCTGGAGCAGCTGGGCAGAAAAATCCGGCAGGCCGCTCACAGCCTGGAGACTGAGGGCTTCGGCGTGGTCACCCAGCCGCGCATGTCCGTTCCGCCCGCCCGGCTGGACAAGGCTCTGGGGCATCTTCTGGAGCAGTGTGCCCAGGAGCTGGGCTGCTCCTCCATGCACATGATCAGCGGCGCCGGACACGACTGTCAGCTTTTTGCCGGTCAAGTTCCCTCTGCGCTGCTCTTCCTCCCCTGCCGGGGCGGCCGGAGCCACTGCCCGGAGGAATACGCCGCCCCCGAGGATCTGGCCCGGGCCGCCCGGGTTTTGGCTGCCGCCCTCTACCGCCTGGCCTGGCAGCACCCCTGAAACCGCATCACTGCAGAAAGCCGGCGCGCCGAAACAGGCGCGCCGGCTTCCTGATTATGACAGGCGGAAGGCCAAAAACAACAATCCCGCCAGCTGAAGAATCAGCAGCAGGAGAAACCCCCATCTGAAATACCAGTGTTTTGTCTTGTGACGGAATATCCGCATTCCCAGCAGCCCACCCAGGGCGCCGCCCAGGACGGGAAACAGGAACAGGGCTTTTTCCGAGATGCGCCAGCCTCCCCGGCGGGCCCTGCCCTTGTCCGCCCCCATCATGCCGAACGCCGCCAGATTCACCGCCAGCAGGTACAGCCCCAGCATCTGCCACAGCGCTTTGCCCATCTCTTCCGCCTCCTTTTTCCCCAGTGTATCACGCCCCGCCCCTCTTTGGCAACCCGCCTGCGTTCGGCCCCTTTGTCCGCCTGGAATGGGCCTGTTTTTTACAAAATTTTAATGAAAATCTCGGGAAAGCGGTTGCAATCTTCCGATCCCGCCGTTATAATAGTTCCGCAACGTTTCCAAGGCGGGTCTCCCGCACATTTTTTTGGATGGCGGCGGCGGCCGCGCGGCCGAATATCACGGCCGCGCTCCCCGTCTCACAGAAGAAAGGAATGAAGTGTTCAAATGGCAAACAAGTTTGTGTACCTCTTTTCCGAGGGCAACGCCAACATGCGCGAGCTGCTGGGCGGCAAGGGCGCCAACCTGGCCGAGATGACCAACATCGGCCTGCCTGTGCCCCAGGGCTTCACCATCACCACCGAGGCCTGCACCCAGTACTATGAGGACGGCGAGAAGATCAACGACGAGATCCAGGGCCAGATCATGGAGTATGTGGCCAAGCTGGAGGAGATCACCGGCAAGAAGTTCGGCGACATCGACAACCCCCTGCTGGTCTCCGTCCGCTCCGGCGCCCGGGCCTCCATGCCCGGCATGATGGACACCATCCTGAACCTGGGCCTCAACGACGAGGTGGTGGAAGCCTTCGCCAAGAAGACCAAGAACCCCCGGTTTGCCTACGACTCCTACCGCCGCT
>CALWVX010000094.1 GCA_944385065.1 uncultured Oscillospiraceae bacterium
GCGCACATGATGCCGCCCGGTCTCTCCCTCCGTCATTTGCTGCGCAAATGCCACCTCCCTCATCAGAGGGAGGATTTTTTACGCCGGCCGTTCCGCCTTCGGGCGGGAAATCCTCAGTGATTCAGCTTTTCCGCCTGCTCCTCCAGCCAGGCGGTCATCCGGTCCAGCCCCTCCTGGGTGACGGGAAAGCGGGCGGTGTCCAGAATCCGGCTGAACTCCATGGCCATGGGCCCCCGCCACACCCGGGCGGTGATGGACGGCTCGGTCTCCCCCTCGGCGGTCCCGGTCTGCAGAAAGAACCGGGCCTGCCCCAGGCTCCCGTACCAGCTGTTGCCGTTCTCCCAGAACAGCAGGGTGGGCAGTTGAATGGTGTGCATCGGCGCGCCTCCTTGTCTTTATGTGTGCTCGGCCCAGTCCAGGCTGCGGCCCACCGCCTTGTGCCAGCCCCGGAGCAGCGCCTGCCGCCGCTCCTCCTCCATCCGGGGGCGGTACTCCCGGGACAGGGCCCGCATCTGCCGCAGCTGGTCCGGGCCGCTCCACACCCCCACCGCCAGACCGGCCAGACCGGCCGCCCCCAGGGCGGTGGTCTCGGTGACCGCCGGGCGCAGGATGGGCTTGTTCAGAATGTCCGCCTGGAACTGCAGCAGAAAGCTGTCCCGGCTGGCGCCGCCGTCGGCGTTGAGGGCGGACAGGGGGATGCCCGTGTCCTTCTCCATTGCGGCCGCCAGATCCCAGACCTGATAGGCGATGGATTCCTGGGCGGCCCGGATGATGTGCTCCCGGGAGGTGCCCCGGGTGATGCCCACCAGAGCCCCTCGGGCGTACATGTCCCAGTAGGGGGCCCCCAGGCCGGTGAAGGCGGGCACCAGATAGACGCCCCCGGTGTCGGGCACCTTGGAGGCGTAGTACTCCGCGTCCCGGGCATCGCTGAGAAAGCGCAGCTCGTCCCGCACCCACTGGATCACCGCGCCCCCCACAAAGACCGAGCCCTCCAGGGCATAGCGCACCGTTCCGTCCGAACTGGCGGCGATGGTGGTCACCAGTCCGTTCCGGCTGCGGCAGAGGGTCTCCCCGGTGTTCATCAGCAGGAAGCAGCCGGTGCCGTAGGTGTTCTTGGCCTCGCCGGGGTCAAAGCAGGTCTGGCCGAACAGGGCGGCCTGCTGGTCCCCCGCCATGCCGGCGATGGGCACCTCCACCCCCTGGAGGTTGACGGTGCCGTACACCTGGCTGGAGGGGACGGGGGCGGGGAGCATCTCCATGGGGATGTCCAGGGCCCGGCAGATCTCCTCGTCCCAGCACAGCTTCCGGATGTCAAAGAGCATGGTGCGGCTGGCGTTGGTATAGTCGGTGACGTGGACCTTTCCCCCGGTGAGCTTCCACACCAGCCAGGCGTCCACCGTGCCGAACAGCAGCTTTCCCGCCCGGGCCCGCTCCCGGGCCCCCTCCACATGGTCCAGAATCCACTTGACCTTGGTGGCGGAGAAGTAGGCGTCCACCAGCAGACCGGTGCGTTCCTGAATCGCGTCGGTCAGCCCCCGGTCCCGCTTGAGCTCCTCGCACAGCCCGGCGGTGCGGCGGCACTGCCAGACAATGGCGTTGTACACCGGCCGGCCGGTCTCCCGGTCCCAGACGACGGTGGTCTCCCGCTGGTTGGTGATGCCGATGGCGGCGATCTCCTCCGGGGCCACCCCGGTCTGGGCCAGGGCCTCGGTGAGCACCGAGTACTGGCTGGACCAGATCTCCATGGGGTCGTGCTCCACCCATCCGGGCCTGGGATAGAGCTGGGTGTACTCCCGCTGGGCGCTGCCCACCACCCGCTGCTCCCGGTCGAAGATGATGCAGCGGCTGCTGGTGGTGCCCTGGTCCAGGGCGACGACGTACTGCTTCACGGCGCGCTCCCCCTTTCGTTTCCTCTATTATGACAGAAAACCGGCCCCGTGTAAAGACGGCGCACGTCCCGGTCCGGGCGGCATAGAATGGGGTGCGGCAACGCCGGGCGCCCCGGCGGGACCGCACCCATTACCAACCTTGCAGAAGGAGCGTTTATATGAGACGATACTATTCTTCTGAGTGCGCCCAGAGCCGGCAGGACGGCGTGGTGGCCTACCTGAGTGGCTGCGGCTGCCAGAGCGGATGCGGTACCGGCTGCCAGCCGGCCTGCCCGCCGCCCAGCTGCGGCTGCGGCTGCAACAGCGGCTGCGGAAGCGTACCCCCCTGTCCCGGACCCGGTCCGGGGCTGCCCCCGGTGCCCCCCTGCGCGGGCCCTGTTCCGCCCTATCCTCCCGCGGTAGGCCCCACCGGCCCTACCGGCCCCCAGGGCTATCCCGGACCTCAGGGTCCCACCGGACCCACCGGGCCCCAGGGCATTCCCGGCCCGCAGGGTCCCCAGGGGCCGCAGGGGCCCCAGGGTCCCGCCGGGGCTACTGGCGCCACCGGCGCCACTGGTGCTGCCGGTGCGCAGGGCCCCGCCGGTCCCACCGGTCCCACCGGGCCTACCGGTCCCACCGGCGCGGGTCTGGAGACCGTGGCCACCTTTACCCCCGGTGCCCTCTATCCCGAGGGGGAGTTCGTGACCTATAACGGCAGCCTGTACCGGGCCCGTATTGCCAACCCCACCGGAACGCCGGGTACTTCCCCCGACTATGAACTGGTAAGTGTCCAGGGTCCCACCGGCCCCACCGGTCCTGCCGGAGCAACCGGAGCCGCGGGCGCTCAGGGCGCGGTCGGTCCCACCGGCCCCACCGGCCCTGCCGGAGCCGCCGGTGCTCAGGGCGCGGCCGGTCCCACCGGACCCACCGGCCCTGCCGGAACCGCGGGCGCCCAGGGGGAGGCCGGCCCCACCGGCCCCACCGGACCCGCCGGAACCGCGGGCGCCCAGGGCGCGGAGGGTCCCACCGGTCCCACCGGACCCACCGGCCCTGCCGGAGCCGCAGGCGCCCAGGGCGCGGTCGGCCCCACCGGTCCCACCGGCCCGGCCGTGGCGCTGAACGCCCTGCACACCACCAACGCGGGTTCCCAGACCCTGAGCAGCCAGGGCGATCCGGCCTCCTTCGACACAAACCCTGTGCTGAAAGGGACCGCCATCACCCACACAGCCAGCACCAGCAACATCACCCTGGTGGACGCGGGGGTGTACCGCATCAGCTATAACGCCGTGGCCACCAATTCCAGCTCCACCGGCACGGTGGGCCTGGAGCTTCAGGATGACGGTGCGGCCATCCCGGGCAGCGAGAGCGAGGCCACCATCGCCACCACCAGCAACCTGGCACCTCTGGGGGCCACGGTGCTGGTGGACGCGGGGGCGGGGTCGGTCATCACCCTCAACGCCGCCGAAGCCAACACCACCATCACCAACGCGTCGGTCGTGGTGCAGAAGCTGGACTAAAGCCTGTTATCTGCCTCCCCCCTTTCGGGGGAGGCGGGGGCGTCGGCTTTTGCCAGGTGCAGAAGCTGGACGAAAGCCTGTTATCTGCCTTACAGGAGGGCTTTTACGATCCGGGACCTCCCCCGCAGGGGGAGGTCCCGCCATACATCATCATGCGGAGGAGGGAGAAAACCCCTTGAAGATTGTAGTCTACGCCATCTGCAAAAACGAGGCGCAGTTTGTGGACCGGTGGATGGACTCCATGTCCGAGGCCGACCAGGTGGTGGTGCTGGACACCGGCTCGGAGGACGGCACGGCGGAGAAGCTCCGCGCCCGGGGGGCGGCGGTGACGGTGGAGACGGTGTCCCCCTGGCGGTTCGACACGGCCCGGAACCGCTCTCTGGACCTGGTGCCCCAGGATGCCGACGTGTGCGTGTGCACCGACCTGGACGAGGTGTTCCGCCCCGGCTGGCGGGCCGCTCTGGAGCGGGCGTGGGCCCCGGGGGTGGGCCGGGCCAGCTATCGGTACACCTGGTCCTTCAACCCGGACGGGTCGGAGGGGGTGGTGTTCTGGGCCGACAAGATCCACGCCCGCCGGGGCTGGCGCTGGGTCCACCCGGTCCACGAGGTGCTCCAGTGGACGCAGGACGGCAGCGGCGGCCCCCAGGTGACGGCGGAGGGGGTCCAGCTGGACCACCACCCCGACCCCCACAAGTCCCGGGCCCAGTACCTGCCCCTGCTGGAGCTGTCGGTGCGGGAGGAGCCGGAGGACGACCGGAACGTCCACTATCTGGGCCGGGAGTATCTGTTCCACCGCCGGTGGGACGACTGCATCCGCACCCTGAAGCGCCACCTGGCCATGCCCACCGCCGCCTGGCGGGACGAGCGGGCGGCCTCCATGCGGTATATCGCCAAGGCGTACTGGAACAAGGGGGAGGGGGAGCAGGCCCGGGACTGGTTCCTCCGGGCCATCACCGAGGCCCCCTGGCTCCGGGAGCCCTATACCGATCTGGCCCTCATGCTCTATGAGCAGGGGGAGTGGGAGGGGGTGCTGTACTTCACCGCCTGCGCCCTGGCCATCACCGACCGGCCCCGCAGCTATGTGTGCGAGGCGGCGGCCTGGGGCCCCCTGCCCCACGACCTGCGCGCCATCGCCTTTTACCGCACCGGGGACCTGCGGCAGGCCCTGGAGGAGGGGAAGAGGGCCCTAGCTCTGGCCCCGGAGGATGAGCGGCTGCGGGAGAACGTGCGGCTGATGGAGCGGGCGGCCGGGCAGACATAACGTTACGAAAAGTTCACAGACAGGTCGGAAAATCTTCACAGTTCTCCGCTATGCTGGTGGCTGCCGGGCCGCCGGAAGGGAGCCCGGCCCGCCCCTCGATCCGGAGCGGGCGGCGAATCGGAAAGGAGAACGATATGAAACGAATATGGGCCATTGCCTGCGCCGGCGCTCTGCTGCTGGCTCTGGCCGCCTGCGCCGGCGGGTCGGCCGGGAGCGGCGGGACCCCGGCGGGGAGCGCGGGCGGCGGATCGTCCCAGGGGACGGAGGGCAGCTCCGCCGGCGGACAGACCGGCGGGAGCCAGGACTCCTCCGCCCAGCAGGGCGAGAGCCGGACCGCCGTTTTGTACATCGGCACGGAGGGGCAATTTCAGGAGTATCCCCTGGAGCTGGAGGGGGAGGTCCGCCCGGAGGACCTGGTGGCCGGGATTGCCCGGCTGACCGGGTGGAACCTGGATCTGGCCGATGAGATCACCGACGGGAAGGGGGGCATGACCGTCTCCTTTGCCCAGACCAGCGCCCTGTTCGCGGGGCCGCCGGAGGAGCAGAAGGAGGAGTTCCGGGTCTACGACGGCTATCAGCTGTGTCAGACCATTCTGGACAGCGTCCGGGAGACGCTGCAGCGCTGGGCCGTGGACCCGGAGCTGGGAGACCCCGGCGCGGTGGACATCTACTTCTGCGGCCCGGACGGCGGCGATCTGGTGCTGGAGGACCTGGGGGTGACCATCCCCTCCACCGAACCCTACCGGAGCTTCCCGGCGGGAACATGACCCCCGGAAGAGGGACGACCCGCCCGCGCCCGGCCCATGGGGCCGGGCGCTTTTTTGCGCCGCTCCCGACCAAAAACGGGCCGACGCGGGGAAAACCGCCCCCTTTCTCCTCTTGATAAATGGGAAAATCTGCGATACAATAAAAACAAACAGGTTTCTGCCGGATCCTGCGGAGGAAGAAATTCACAAGGGAGGAAAGAACAATGGTTAAGGAGCAGAAGGGGAAGACCCCGGAGACCGCCCCGGTGAAAAAGGCCGGGAAGAAAGAGACGGCGCAGAAGGTGGAGGAGATCTACCTGCAGTACGGCGCCCAGGAGTGGAACGTGGCCGAGCTGAAGGAGCGGGCCGCGGCCGCCTATGTGGCGGAGGGACACCGGGCCTCCGGCATCAGAAAGCTGGCCCTCTATGTCAAGCCGGAGGAGGGTAAGGCGTATTTCGTGATCAACGACAAGGCCAAGGGGGACGTGGACCTGTAAGTGTCCTCCGAACCGGCGGCGCGCCCGGAAGCCGGGGTTGAGACCCGGCGCCGGGCGCCCTTTTTTGCCCTCCTCCCCTTGTATTTTTCCCCGGCCCGTTTTATAATGAGACCGACTATGCGCCGCCCGTGGGGAGCGGACGGCAATCAGACACAAAGAAGGAGAACGCCATGACAGCCAGCGAGAAGAAAGAGCTGATGAAGGCGGCCTGCCGGGTGCGGATGGGGATCATCGAGGGGACCCACGCCGCCAAGTCGGGCCACCCCGGCGGAAGCCTGTCCGCCGCCGACCTGTTTGCCTATCTGTACCACAGGGAGCTGCGGGTGGACCCCGCCAATCCCGGGTGGGAGGACCGGGACCGGTTCGTCCTGTCCAAGGGACACACCGCCCCGGGGCTGTACGCCGCCCTGGCCGACCGGGGCTTTTTCCCGGCGGAGGAGCTGAAGACCCTGCGTCACATCGGCAGCAACCTCCAGGGCCACCCCAACATGAACGAGACCCCCGGAGTGGACATGTCCACCGGCTCTCTGGGCCAGGGCATCTCCGCCGCCTGCGGCATGGCCCTGTCCGCCAAGTATCTGGAAAAGGACTGCCGGGTGTACGCCCTGCTGGGGGACGGGGAGATCCAGGAGGGAGAGGTGTGGGAGGCCTTCATGTTCGCCCACCACTACAAGCTGGACAACCTGTGCGCCGTCATTGACAACAACGGCCTGCAGATCGACGGCAGGATCGCCGACGTGATGAGCCCCTATCCCATCCCGGACAAGCTGCGGGCCTTTGGCTGGGAGACCGTGGAAATCGACGGCCACGACTTCGACCAGATGGAGGCCGCCTTCGCCCGGGCCAAAGCCACAAAGGGCGTCCCCTTCGCCATCGTCATGAAGACGGTGAAGGGCAAGGGGGTCAGCTTCATGGAGGACCAGGCGGGCTGGCACGGCAAGGCCCCCAATGACCAGGAATATGAGACCGCCATGGCCGAGCTGCGCGCCCGGCTGGCAGAAGTGGAGGCGATGTGAGATGGCCGACGTGAAAAAGATCGCCACCCGGGACAGCTACGGCGCCG
>CALWVX010000095.1 GCA_944385065.1 uncultured Oscillospiraceae bacterium
ATGCCCCACCAGCTCTCGTACTTCTTGGGCCACTGGATGAAGTTGAACCAGGGGCGGTAGGGGGAGTCCCAGCTCTGACTGGCTCCCGCGTCGGGGTAGAAGCCGTCCCCGTTGAAATACCGGCTCACATAGCCGGTGTGGTTGAACACGCCGTCCAGAATGATCCGCATGCCGCGCTTGTGGGCCTCGCCGCACAGGCGGGTAAAATCGTCGTTGGAGCCCAGCATGGGGTCCACCTGGAGATAGTCGGCGGTGCCGTAGCGGTGGTTCTCTGCCGCCTCGAAAATGGGGTTGAAATAGAGGGTGTCCACCCCCAGCTCCGCCAGGTAGTCCAGCTTTTCCAGAATGCCCTTGAAGTCCCCGCCGAAGAAGTCCCGGTTGCGCACCTCTCCCTTGGGGTCGGGCCGCCACTCGGGGGCCTCCTCCCAGCTCTGATGGACGGTGCGCCCCCCCACCATGCCGGCGGGATCGGGAATGCGGCTGCGGCGAAAGCGGTCGGGAAAAATCTGATAGGTGACTCCCTCCCCAAACCAGGCCGGGACGTGCTCGGAGCCGTCATAGACCGTGAGCTGATAGGGGCCAAGCTCCTGTTTGCGGCCGTCCAGCCGCTCCAGCTTGAAGGAGTACCAGACCAGGCCCACATAGCCCCGGGTGTCCAGCCGCACCGTGAACACGTCCTGTCCCAGCTCGAAGCCCTGCCAGGGCATGGGCAGGGTGAGGGTCTGGTCGTTCCGGCTTTCAAACCGGGCGGTGAGGGTGGCATGGGAAAACCCCTCCGCTCTGGGGGGGCGGAGGGTCAGGCGCACCACCGTTCCGGACGATACCGCCCCATAGGGGCTTTTATAGCGCTCGTCCCGGGAGTTGAAGGTTGGCTGGTAGGTCAATGCAATCACCTTGATATTAGAATGGAGCGTGAAAAGTGGAGAGCGGAGGCTGTCTTGCAATCTTTCCGCCCCGCTCTTCACGCTGTGTCCTCAATAGTGGTAGCTGCCGCCCCCGATGAATTCCCGGAGCAGGGAGTCCCGGGCCACCAGGGCGGGGTCGATGGGCTCGAAGTACTGGAACGCGTCCACCAGCTGAAGCATCTCGTCGTGGCGCTCGTTGTCCTCGGGGACGCTGTGCAGGATGGGGACGGCGTAATTGCGCATCACCGAAACCTCATAGGGCAGCGAGGAGTCGAAGATGACGTCCGCCCGGTTTTTATAGGGGGAGATATACAGCTTCTCCCCCCGGCGGACATTGGCCCACATCTCCAGGGTCTCGGCCACCCCGGTGCCCCGGAAGTTATAATCCCGCACCGCCCGGCGGACCAGCCGCATCCAGGTGCCCTTGAACCGCAGCACAGCCCCCTCGTTCACGTTGGACCGGGCGGAAATATACAGCTTGGCGGCCTCCGGGTGGCGGCCGGCGATGTCGTCGTTGAGTGCGTGGATGCCCTCGAAAATGGCGATCTCGTTTTTCTCCAGCTTCAGCGGGGTGCCCATGGAGTCGTTGCGCATCTGCCGGGCGAACTCAAACTTGGGGATCAGAATCTCCTCCCCCCGGGACAGGGCGGTGAAGTGCCGGTCCAGCAGCTCCATGTCCAGGCAGTTGGGGGACTCATAGTCCACGTCGCCCTCGGGAGTGCGGGGGGCGGTCCTGGGGTTGAGCGTCTTGAAATAGTTGTCCAGAGCCACCGCGTGGGACCCCACGCCCCGGCGGCGCAGCTCCTCGGCGATCTTCATGGCGGTGGTGGTCTTGCCGGAGCCGGAGGGCCCGGACAGCAGTACGATGGGGCTGTGCTCCAGATTGCCCAAAATCTTGTCCGCCGCCAGGGAGACCCGCTGGGCGTACGCCTGGTCGCACTCGGCCAGGAATTCCGTCACATCCCTTTGAATCCGCTTGTTGATCTCCTGCAGTTGGTATGCCATAGGAAACTCCTTTCAGGTCCGCGCTTCCTCTCCCCTGCGGGCGAAAAAGGCGGCCATCTCCCCCAGCTGGGCCTCCCGCTTTTCCCGGGACGCCAGATAGTCGTGGGGATATTTGGGGTTGGTCAGACGGAGAATCTGCCCCGAGGCGGGATCAATCAGCTTGGTGACCCCGCCCGCGCCCAGAGACAGGACGCTCTGCAGCTCCTCCATCATCACGATATTATACAGGTTTTCCGAGCCCGGTCTGGCCCATCCCACATTTTCCAGGGCGCCGGACATATACTTCTGCCGGTACAGGTAGTAGGGGACATAGCCCCGCCGGGTCAGAACCTCCCGGGAGAAGTCCAGCATTCTGGCCGTCTCCTCCCCGCCGGGCAGAGCGCCGGCCAGATCCTCTCCCGACCCGTCCATCAGGCGGGAGCCCTTTTTCAGGGCCAGGGTGTGGACGGTGATGTTCTCCGGGCCCATGGCCAGCACGCCCTCCAGAGAGCGGCGGAACCCGGCGAAGCTGTCCCGGGGCAGTCCGGCGATCAGGTCCATGTTGATGCAGGAAAAACCCGCCTGGCGGGCCAGGGCGCAGGCCTCTGAAATGTCCCCGGGGGTGTGGCGGCGGCCGATGGCGGTCAGCACCGCCGGCTCCAGCGTCTGGGGATTGATGGAGATCCGGTCCACTCCCCGGCGGCGCAGAACGTCCAGCTTTTCCCGGGTGATGGTGTCGGGCCGGCCGGCCTCCACCGTGAACTCCAGACAGCTCTCCAGGGGCAGAGCCTCCCGGCACCGCGAGAGCAGCCGGTCCATCTGTTCGGCGGACAGCGTGGTGGGAGTGCCGCCCCCCATATAGAAGGAGCGGACGGTCAGACCGGCCTCTTTCAGCAGCCGGCCCATGGCGTCGGTCTCCTCCAGCAGGGCCTCCACATAGGGCTCCACCAGATTCAGGGTTCTGCCCACATCGGCGGACACAAAGGAGCAGTAGGCGCAGCGGGTGGGGCAAAAGGGAATGCCCACATACACCGACACCTGATCCGGTTCCAGAAGCCGCTGGGCGGCCAGACTGGCGCGGGCGCAGTCCACCGCCAGCCCGGCCCGCTCCGGAGAGACCCGGTACGTCCGCTCCAGCTCCAGTCGGGCCTCCTCCGGCGAGGCGCCGGCGGCCAGACTGCGGGTGGGCAGCTTCACCGGCCGCACGCCGGTGAGAGCGCCCCAGGGGGGCTCCCGGCCCAGCAGAGCGGTTCCGGCGTCGTAAAACGCCAGCTTCAGGGCGTGCTGCACCGTGTGGTACACGGCGGCGGGCGGGGCGTCCAGCTCGCCGGCGGGAAAGGCCCGCTCTCCCGCAGCGGCCCGATCCGCCCAGATCACCCGGGCGGACAGAAGGGCCCGGTCCCCGTCCCGGGACAGGGTGAAGCGGGCGGAAGCCCCCTCCTCCAGCCTATGGGGAGGCTGCGGCGGATATTCCGGCCGCTGGCCGGGAAAGAGGGTGAGCATCATCTGTT
Source organism: uncultured Oscillospiraceae bacterium (assembly GCA_944385065.1). GTDB lineage: Bacteria > Bacillota > Clostridia > Oscillospirales > Oscillospiraceae > Lawsonibacter. The sequence goes on from CALWVX010000095.1 coordinate 3,401, forward strand.
CGGCGGCGTAATGATACCGCTCCGGCTCCCACAGGGGGGAGGGGTCAAACCACAGCTTCAAAGGGCCATGCCCTCCCGGAGATAGGGGTTGAATTTCCGCTCCTGCTCCAGGGTGGACAGCCCCCCGTGGCCGGGGCACACATGGAAATTGCCCTTCAGCTCGCCCAGCTTTTTCAGGGAGGCCAGAATCTGTTCATAGCTGCCCCCCCGCAGATCGGTGCGGCCGCAGTCCCCGGCAAACAGGGTGTCCCCCGTAAACAGCACGTCGCCCACCCGCAGCGTCACCGAACCCGGGGAGTGGCCCGGGGTCTCCAGCACCTGGATGGTCAGAGCGCCCAGGGACAGGGTGTCCCCCTCGGCGTAGTAGGCCAGATTGTCCACCTGTCCGGCCAGAGGGAACAGGCGGCTGCCCGCCCCGTTGGCGTCGGCCCGATGGATGTAGATTTTGGCCTGGGGCCAGGCGCGGTGCAGCTCGGGGACGGCGGTGGTGTGGTCGTAATGGCCGTGGGTCAGAAGAATATACTCCACCCGGGCCCCGGAGGCCTCCACCTCGGCCTGAATGCGGTCGGCCTCGTCCCCGGGGTCGATCACGGCGGTCACCTTGGCCCCCTCGTCCTCCAGAATATAGCAGTTGGTGCCCAGATCGCCCACCTGCATCAGTTTTACTTTCATCGTAAACACCACGTTTCTTCTTTTAGAGTGAAGAGTGAAGAGCAGAGAGTGGAGAGAGGGGAGCAAAATCTTCACGCTCCACTCTTTCCTCTCAACTCTGATCTCATGTGCTTCTCTATTTTGCGTCCGTATCAAACCAGATGGTGACCGGCCCGTCGTTCACCGAGGATACCTGCATATCCGCCCCAAACTGCCCGTGCTCCACCCGGAATCCCCGGGCGCGGCACCGGTCCAGAAACCGCTCGTACAGGGGGACGGCCAGGTCGGGCTTGGCGGCCCCGGTGAAGCCGGGACGGCGGGAGGAGGTGTCGGCATACAGGGTGAACTGGGAGACCACCAGCAGCGCCCCTCCCACCTGCTCCAGATTTCGATTCATCTTGCCGTTTTCATCCTCGAAGACCCGCAGGTTGCAGATCTTCTCCGCCAGCTTGTCGGCCACGGCATCGGTATCATTGGGACCGATGCCCAGCAGGACCAGATAGCCTCTCTCAATGGCCCCCACCGTCTCGCCGGAAATGGCGACGGAGGCGGAGGAGACCCGGGTAACAACTGTGCGCATGGATCGATCCCCTTTCTCTTTGGAGTGGATGCCCCGGCGGGGCGCCGTTAGTGACGGGCGCGGTCGTCTGACCGGCCCACCAAGTAGTCGATGCTGACATCGAAAAGGTCGGCGATGGCGATAAGCCCCTGAAAATCCGGGTAGCGGTAGGCGTATTCATAGGCTTGGTAGGAGCTGAGGGCGAGGCCCAGATGTTCGGCCATCTCCCGCTGTTTTAAGCCGCGCTCCTGGCGCAGCTGCTTCAATCGATCACAAAAACAGGCCATTTTTCCTCCAGTCCCCTTGACACCTACTTTAAGCAAGTATATAATAATACTTGCTTAAAGTAAATAAAAGCGGAGGGGTTCTATATGCAAGACTTGTTGGCGCGGTTGTTTTGGCGGGACGCGGAGATCCACCGGGAGGTGGCGGAGTATTTGGAACAGTTCCCCGGCTTTGCCCAGGCCAGGCGGGCCTATGAGGCAGTGGCAAAGCGCGTGGAGGAAACGGTAGGATTTGATCTGTACGATGAGTTTCAGACCCAACTGCTGAATTATTCCGACTATGAGGTGTGCGCCTACTATGCCTTTGGCATGGGCCTGCGGCGGGAGATCATCCGGCAGATGCTGGGGAGGGAGCGGGATAAGGTGAAAAAAGCTCCGCAGACCGATAGGGACCTTGACACCCCGTAACGTTTGCAGCACCCGCGGGGCTTCTCCGGGGGTCCCCAAATTCTCGATTCTTAATTCCTCATTTCCCGGACGCCCGGCTGACCTGAAAGACCCCCTGAATGTTGTTGAGCTTGTTGACGACGGTCTCCAGCTCTCCCTTGTCCTTGACCTCCAGCACAATGTTCACCGTGGCATAGCCGTCGGGCTGGGAGCGGGCGGACAGGGCGGACACCTTCACCTTGGCGGAGGACAGGGCCATGGCCACGTCCAGTGTCAGGCCGTCCCGGTCCTTGGAGGACAGCTCCAGGGCGGTTTTGTAGGTGGGCAGCTTGCCGGCCTGGGCCCAGGATACCTTGACCCAGCGGTCGGCCTCCTCGGGCTTGCGGCGGGCCGGGTCGGCGTTGGGGCAGTCGGCCCGGTGGACGGACACCCCATAGCCCCGGGTGATGAAGCCCACCACCGGGTCCCCGGGGACGGGGGTGCAGCACTTGGCGAATTTCACCAGACAGTTGCCCAGCCCCTCCACAATGATGCCCGAGTCGGATTTGCCGCTCTGGACGGGAGCGGGAGCGGCTTCGGCGGCGGTGCCGGGGACGATGACGCTGTCCTCCAGACCGCGGGCGGCGGCAGCCGCCTTCTCCGCCTGGAGCCGGCCCAGCCGGAGCATCTCGTCCCGCACCCGTGTGACCGCCTTGGAGGCGGTAGTGCCCCCGTAGCCGATGGAGGCGTACAGCTCATCCAGGCTGTTGCAGCGCAGCTTGCGCAGGATATAGGGCAGCACCTCCTCTGAGGTGACGGCGGCCAGAGAGAGCTTGGCGTGCTTCAGCTCCGATTCAAAGGCGGCCCGCCCGGTGGAGATGTTCTCCTCCCGGCGCTCCTTCTTGAACCACTGGCGGATTTTGTTCCGGGCCTCGTTGCTCTTGGCGATTTTCAGCCAGTCCCGGCTGGGACCCTTGGCCGCCTTGGAGGTGAGTACCTCCACGATTTCACCGTTTTGCAGCTGATAGTCAAAGGGGACCATCCGCCCGTTCACCCGGGCCCCCACCATGCTGTTGCCCACGGCGGAGTGGATGGAATAGGCGAAGTCGATGGGAGTGGCCCCGGCGGGCAGGTTGACCACGTCTCCGTTGGGGGTGAAGACAAACACCTCGTCGGCGAACAGGTCCACCTTCATGGAGCTGAAAAACTCCTCCGCGTCGGTGTCCTGCTGGCTCTCCAGCAGCTTGCGCACCCACTCAAACTCGTGCTCGGTGCCCAGATTCTTGTTGGCCAGCCCCTGCTTGTACTTCCAGTGGGCGGCAATGCCGTATTCGGCGGTCTGGTGCATTTCCCAGGTGCGGATCTGCACCTCGAAGGGGATGCCCTCCCGGCCGATGACCGTGGTGTGGAGGGACTGATACATGTTGGGCTTGGGCGTGCCGATATAGTCCTTGAACCGGCCCAGCACCGGCTTGAACATGTCGTGAATACAGCCCAGCACGTTATAGCACTCAGGGATGTCGTCCACGATGACCCGGAAGGCGTACAGATCAAAGATCTCGTCCAGGGTCTTGTTCTGAGCGTACATCTTCCGGTAGATGGAGTAGATGTGCTTCACCCGGCCGTAGACCGTGCAGTGGATGCCCTCCTGGGCCAG
>CALWVX010000096.1 GCA_944385065.1 uncultured Oscillospiraceae bacterium
TGGTTCCCCCGGACCGAGGCCAGGGCCTGCATGACCTTCTCCCGGGTGACGTTGTAGGTGCGGAACAGCTCCTTCAGCTCCCGGTTGGCACAGTCCAGCAGCCCCAGGAAAATGTGCTCCACCGAGATATACTCGTCCTTCATGGACTGGGCCGCGGACTCGGCGGCCTTCAGGGCCCGGTCCACGTCCTGGGAGACATAGATCTTGTCCGCCTCCCGGCCGCCGCCGGACACCTTGGGCAGCTTCTCCACCTCCGCCTGGACGGCCGCCTCAAAGCTGGGCACCGTCATGCCCATGGCGGTGAGCAGCTGGGGGATGAAGCCCTCCTGGTCGCTCACCAGAGCCAGCAGCAGGTGGGCCTGCTCGATCTGCTGGTTGCCGTGCTCCACGGCAATCTCCTGGGCCCCCTGAACGGCGGCCAGGGATTTTTGTGTCAATTGATTCAGATTCATATGGAATTAGCACTCCTTTCCGGGAATGATCTTCGGTATGCTCTCAGTATAGGCCGTCTCCCGGGAAAAATCATGAACAATTCGTTAATTTTTAGCACTCTTATTTTAAGAGTGCTAATTTCACGGTGTGGAAAAGCCCCGGGCAGTCCCGGGGCTTGTACGCGGTCGGGGCAGGGCCGGACGATCACTCCTCCGGCGTCTCGCTCTCCTCGTCCTCCTCGTCGTCGTCGGACAGCTCCAGAGCGTAGCGGCTTCCGCACTCGGGGCACTCCACCTCGCCGTCGGCCAGAGCCTGGTCGTCCACGACCAGAGTCTCGCCGCAGGTGGGGCACTCCACCTCGAACCAGTCGTCGTCATAGTCCTCGTCGTCCTCGTCCTCTTCATAGACGACGCTCTCCACGTCGGCCAGGTCGTCGGACAGCACGTCGATCTCCTCGCCCAGATTCAGGGCGTTCTCCTCCAGGTCCTCCACGGACATGGCCAGCTCCTCCAGAATGCCGATCATCACGGAGATGAGCTTGCCCTCCTTGGACTTCTCGGTGTCCAGATTCAGGCCCTCGGCCAGGCCCTTGAGATAGGCGACTTTTTCGGAAATGGTCATAGCGGTGCTCCTTTCTGAGGCGGCGCCTCATGTGGTTTGGTCATCTTGGCTGGCTGCTTTCCTCCAGCCGCGCTGTGCGCAGCGGTTTGGGCGCTTATGTTGTCACGCCTCGCCCCGCTCGCGGTCGGGTCGCTTTCCCTGCTCGCGGGCTCGGGCGCTTAAGCCTATCACGCCTCGCCTCACTCGCGGTCGGGTCGCTTTCCCTGCGACTCCGGACACAAACAGCTTTGCCTTCGGCACGCTTGGTTTGTATCCGTCGCTCCGGTCCAAGCTCCCCTGCTCGCGGGCTCGGACGCTTAAACCTATCACGCCTCGCACCCTCCGCGACGGGACATAACTCCTCCGACTCCGGGCAAACCCGGCCCCGCTTCCTGCGGGCCCTGGGCTTTGCCCATCCGCTTCCTCGTTATGTCCCTGCTCCCGGGCGCTCGGGCGCTTAAGCCTTGCAGCGCTCCAGATACTCGCCGGTGCGGGTGTCGATCTTGATCTTGTCGCCGGGGTTGATGAACAGGGGCACCTTGATCTCGGCCCCGGTCTCCAGAATGGCGGGCTTGGTCACGTTGGTGGCGGTGTCGCCCTTGAAGCCGGGATCGGTCTCGGTGACCTCCAGGTCCACGAAGTTGGGAGGCTCCACCCCGAACACGTTCCCCTTGTAGGACATGATCTTGCAGGTCATGTTCTCCTTGACGAACTTGAAGCTGTCGCCCAGCAGGTCCTTGTTGATGGGCAGCATGTCATAGGTCTCCATATCCATGAAGTAGTACAGATCGCCGTCGTTATAGCTGTACTCCATGTCCTTGCGCTCCACAAAGGCCTGCTCGAACTTGGCGGTGGGGTTGAACGAGGTCTCGGTCACGCCGCCGGTGATGATGTTCTTCATCTTGGTCCGCACAAACGCCGCGCCCTTGCCGGGCTTCACATGCTGAAACTCCACCACCTGCATGACCTTGCCGTCCATCTCAAAGGTCACGCCGTTGCGGAAATCGCTGGCAGAAATCATTGCCATAGGGATCATCCTCCATTACAGAACAGTTGTAGCTTATGCTGACTCATTTTACCCTATTTTTTCCCCTTTGACAAGGGGGCGAGCGGAGAAATGAGGCCCGATCCCCTTAATTTTTTTATTTTCCCCCGCAAAAGGCCGGCGGCCCGGAACCTTCCGGGCCGCCGGCCTTCTCGATCCGGGGCCGCTCCCCCGGCCTACCGCAGCGCCTCCACCCCCTCTTTGATCCCCACCCCCTGGGCCTGGAGGGCGGCCAGATAGAGCACCAGGAAAAACAGCGCCGCCGCTCCCCCGGCGGGAACCGGGGACAGTCCGGCGTCCTTCAGCACCTGAAACAGCAGATTGGAGGTGAGCCCCGCCAGCAGACTGCTCAGCCCCGGGGCGGCCAGCCACCGGAACAGCGGGGGGCGCAGTCCGGTACGCCGGACCGTCCAGAACAGGCACAGGGCCAGCTCCAGTGCGCCGGAGGCCACCGTTCCGGCCACAAAGCCCGCCATGCCCACTCCGGGCAGGGGGACCAGCGCCAGGGTGAAGGCCAGCTGCACCGCCCCGCCCAGCAGGGAGATGGCGGCCACCGCCCGCTGCTCCCCGATCCCGTTCAGCGAGGCGCACAGCACCGAGCAGAAGCAGCTCATGGCGGTGGCGGCGGCCAGGGGGATCAGGTACTCCCCCACCCCCGCCTGGTGGAACATGGCCCGGCCCAGGTCGGGGCCCACCACCACCATCAGGGCCATGGCGGGCAGGGTCAGCAGGCAGACCGCCCCCACCGCCCGGCTCACCAGCCGCCGCACTTCCTCCTTCCGGCCCAGGGCGCAGGCCCGGGTCAGCCGGGGGGACAGCACCAGATTGATCGCCCCCAGAAAGACAATGGGCAGGGACAGCATGGGCAGGGTCATGCCGCACACCACGCCGAACTGGGCCACCGCCTGGGACTGCTCCATTCCCCCCTCCACCAGCTTCTGGGGGATCAGGGTGGAGTTGGCCGCCCCCAGCAGATTGCCCAGCAGGGAGTTGAAGCCCACCGGCAGGGCGATGGCCGCCACCTGCCGCCGCCGGGCGCCCGGGCGGTCCTCCCGCTCCCCCCGGCCGGGCCGGCCCATCCGCCGGCGGTACAGGATCACCAGGGTGCAGGCGGAGAACACCTCGCAGATCACCATGCCCCACACGATCAGCCCCACCGCCCGCTCCGGGTACTGGGGCAGGAACAGCACCAGCAGCCCCAGCACCGCCAGGGTGCGCACAAACTGCTCCAGCAGCTCCACCACCGCCGGCGGCCGCACCAGCCCCGCCCCGTAGAAGAAGTGCTTGTGGCAGTTCTCCACCCCCGTGAGGGCCACGCAGGGGACCAGCAGAATCAGCCCCAGCTGAGTGCGGGCGTCCCCCAGCAGATAGACCGAGATGGCGTCCGAGCCCAGCACCACCGCCGCCCCCACCGGAATCAGGACCAGAAAGAACGTCCGCAGGCACAGGGAGAGGGTGCGCCCCGCCCCCCGCCGGTCGCCCAGGGCCAGGTTCCGGGCGGTGAGATTGGACACCGCCGAGGTCAGCCCCACGGCGGTGAGGGACAGCAGCACGGAGTACACCGGCATGATCAGCTGGTACAGCCCCATGATCTCCGCCCCTACCAGCCGGGACAGGGCCACCCGATAGCCAAAGCCCAACAGCTGGGATATGCAGCTCAGCGCGGTCAGGAACGCGGCCCCGCTCCCGGCGGTCCCGATTCTCTCCTCCACGGCCATCCCCCCTTCCCCACACTGTATTCGCCGGCGGGGCGGTTTATCCGTGGGCGGCTCGGCGGGGGCCGGGGAGAAATCCAACTTTTTCCGCCGGCCGCTCTTGCCCGGGCGGGGCGGATGGTCTATAATAATAGTAACTGTCCGGGAGACATGACCAGGAGACTAACGAAACGGAGGAATCTTTTATGGCTTTTGTGACTTTGGAAAAGGACGGCCCGGTGGGCGTCGTCACCATGAACCGGCCCGAGGCCCTCAACGCCCTGAATATTCAGGTGCTCCGGGAGCTGGACGCCGTGCTGGATCAGGCGGAGGAGGACGAGTCCCTCTACGTGCTGATCGTCACCGGGGCGGGCCGGTCCTTTGTGGCCGGAGCGGACATAGGGGAGATGTCCGGCTTCACCGCCGTGGAGGGCAAGGCCTTCGGCGTGCTGGGCAACCAGGTGTTCGCCAAGCTGGAGAACCTGAGCAAGCCCACCATCGCCGCCGTCAACGGCTTCGCCCTGGGGGGCGGGTGCGAACTGGCCATGTCCTGCGACATCCGCCTGGCCAGCGAAAAGGCCAAGTTCGGCCAGCCGGAGACCGGCCTGGGTATCACCCCCGGCTTCGGCGGGACCCAGCGTCTGCCCCGCATTGTGGGGGCCTCCCGGGCCATGGAGCTGATCCTCACCGCCAGGACCATTCCCGCCGCCCAGGCCCTGGAGATCGGCCTGGTCAGCCATGTGTATCCCCCCGAGGAGCTGATGCCCCAGGCCATGGAGCTGGCCCGGGCCATTGCCGCCAACGCCCAGGTGGCCGTGCGCCAGTCCAAGGCGGCCATCCGCCGGGGGCTCCAGACCGACATGACCACCGGCGCCGCCTTCGAGTCGGAGGCCTTCGGCCTTTGCTTCTCCACCCAGGACCAGAAGGACGCCATGCGGGCCTTCGTCAACAAGGAGAAATTTACCGCGTTTCAGAACCGGTAAACCGGCCCGGCTGAGGAAAGGAGGTCCTTGTCACGGATCTGACGGTTCTGTTTTCCAATCTGGTGGGCCTGTTTCTGCTCATTGCCGTGGGCTTCGCCGCGGTGCGGCTGAACATCGTGCCCGCCTCCGCCAGCAAGCCCATGAGCTCCCTGCTCATGAAGATCACCCTGCCCGCCACGGTGTTCATCTCCATGATCCGCCCCTTTGACTCCAGCTTTCTGATTCTGGGGGGGATCGCCATCCTGCTGAGTCTGGTGTTCTTCTCCCTGTTCGCCGCCCTGTCCCTCCCCCTGTCCCGGCTGATGCGGGTTCCCGACGGACGGCGGGGGATGTGGTGCTGCTGCGCCACCTTCAGCAACACCGGCTTCATGGGCTTCCCCGTGGTCTACGCCCTGTTCGGCGACGACGGGCTGGTGCTGGCCGTGCTGTTCAATATCCCCTTCAATTTCCTGCTGTACTCCATCGGCGCCTGGATGGCCTCCATGGACACGGTGGGGGACAAGTCCCGCCGCTCCTTCTCCCTGCGCGCCATCCTGGTCTCCCCCCTGAACGGGGCCATTCTGCTGGGCCTGATCTTCTATTTCGCCCAGCTGCCCCTCCCCGACGTCATTTACACGCCGGTTCAGCATCTGTCCAACGTGACCACTCCTTTGTCCATGCTGGTCACCGGCATGAATCTGGCCCAGGGGAAGGTCTCCGATGTGATCCGGGACCGGGACGCTCTCACCTCCTCGCTGGTGCGGCTGCTGCTGTTCCCGGTGGTCGCCTGGGCCGGCATGCGTCTGATCCCCGGCCTGGACCCCCTGGTTCTGGGGGTGTCCCTTGTGATCCTGTCCATGCCCGCCCCCGCCGCCGCCCCCATTATCGCCGAGCAGTACAACGGCAACGTGCAGATGGGCGCCCGGGTGGTATTCCTGTCCAGCCTGCTGTGCATCGTCACCCTGCCGGTCATCTCTCTGCTGCTGTGAGGGGCGGTCTTTTGTACATCCTCACACCGCATCTTCCATCGGGCCCATCCCTTTCGGGGTGGGCCCGGCTTACAAGGGACACAAAAAACCGGACGCTGCCGATTCCGACAGCGTCCGGTTTTGAATTTGTACGGGAAAAAAGCTTACTTCAGCTCCACCTTGGCGCCGGCTTCCTCCAGCTTCTTCTTCAGCTCCTCGGCCTCTTCCTTGCCGACAGCCTCCTTCAGGGTCTTGGGAGCGCCCTCGACGGTCGCCTTGGCCTCGGCCAGGCCCTGGCCGGTGATCTCGCGGACGGCCTTGATGACCTTGATCTTGGCGGCGGCGTCAAAGCTGGCCAGGACCACGTCGAACTCGGTCTTCTCCTCAGCGGCGGGGGCGGCAGCGCCAGCGCCGGCGGCGGGAGCGGCCATCGCGGCGGCGGACACGCCGAACTCCTCCTCCAGAGCCTTCACCAGCTCGGACAGCTCCAGCACGGTCAGGCCCTTCACTTCCTCGATCAGAGCGGTAATCTTCTCGCTAGCCATGATAATTTACCTCCTAAATGATGGTTTGTTTTTTTATGTTATGATTCTGCCGCCGCCCTTCCGGCGCGCGGCTTGCCGACTTTACTCGGCGGCGGGAGCCTCCTCGGCGGGAGCGGTCTCCTCAGCAGGGGCGGCCTCCTCGGCGGCGCCCTCGCCGTTCTTCTCGGCGATGGCCTTCAGCACGATGGCCAGGCTGGTAATGGGAGCCAGCATCATGCCCAGAGCCTGAGCCTGGAGCACTTCCTTGGCGGGCAGCTCGGCCAGGGCGCTGATCTCCTCCAGGGAGAGGATCTTGCCATCCATAAAGCCGCCCTTGATGGTGAACTTGCCGTCGCCCAGCTGCTTGGCGTACTTGTTGATGACGCGCATGGGGGCGATGGGGTCGCCGGCGCTGGTGGCCAGAGAGGTGGTGCCGTTGAGCACCTCGTCCAGACCTTCCAGGCCCACGTTGTTCAGGGCGAAGCGGGCCAGGGTGTTCTTGACCACGCCGTACTGCACCTCGTTCTGGCGCAGCTCCACGCGCAGAGCGGTGTCCTCGGCCACGGTGATCCCCTTGTAATCCACCAGCACGCCGCTGGACGCCCCCTTCAGCTGCTCGGTCAGAGCGGCGACGACGGCCTGCTTCTCAGAAAGAACCTTTGCGTTAGGCATT